>CAYHXS010000001.1:0-4441 GCA_964360665.1 uncultured Candidatus Saccharibacteria bacterium
GGAACAAACCTATTCTTTTCATGTGTTATCCCTCCTTTTTTGATTTCAAATTGCACTTATAATATACACTAAAATTATTTACTTGTCAAGTATTTAAGCTTATTTTAAGAGATATCCACAAGTTTTCCTTGTTTATTCTTATATACGGGAATAGTATATGAATAATGTCTCAGGACAATTTAAAAGGCATTCTTGATAAGGCCCGTTTGGAAGCTGAAGAGCGGGATGCGCAGCGTCGCGCCATTGCAGCCAAGACTGCTTATATTGATTTGGGACTTCAGCCGGTTGAAACCGACGCCTTGGAGCTTATACCCGAAGAAAAAGCTAAAGACGCCCAGATCGCGACCGTGGAAAAAAAGGGTGACAAAGTGGTTTTTGTGGCTTTTAACCCTTCTTCTTCTAAAGCTAAGGAATTTATTCAGGATTTGGAAAAAAAAGGGCTGAAACTTAAAATATTCTGTGTTTCTTTAACCAGTCTCCAGCGAGCCTGGGATTTTTATAAATACGTCATTAAAAAAACCGCGCCGATTACCGGGCGCCTTGACGTGGATAAAGAGAGGGTTGAAGCTTTGATGAAAAAACTCGTTTCCGCGGCCGCGGTAAAAGAGGAAATAGAAAATTTTGATTTTAAGAAATTTTCCACCGGACAAATCGTGGAAATTGTTTTGGCCGGCGCTTTGGCTAACCGCGCTTCCGACGTGCATTTTGAACCTTCGCGGAAAATGGTAAAACTGCGCTATCGGATTGACGGCGATTTGCAGGATGTAACGGATGATTTGAAAATTCCGATTTATAACCACTTAGTTTCACGGATTAAACTTCTTTCCAATTTAAAGCTGAATGTTCGCGACGAAGCGCAGGACGGCCGGTTTACCATCGGCCTTGGAGAAAAAGAAATTGAACTCCGCGTGGCCGTGGCGCCGTCGGAATTCGGGGAAGTTATCGTGATGCGCGTTTTGGATCCGGACGCGATTAATTTAAGTTTGAATGATCTGGGTTTGCGTAATGACGATTTGGCAATCGTGGAAAAAGAATTAAAGCGCCCGAACGGAATGATTCTGAATACCGGCCCGACTGGTTCCGGAAAAACCACCACGCTTTACGCTTTTTTGAAGCAGGCGAGCTCGCCGGAAGTAAAAATCATCACTATTGAAGACCCGATTGAATATCATTTGTCCGGAATTGAACAAACCCAGGTTGATCCGGAAGCCAATTATACCTTTGCCAACGGTCTGCGTTCTTTGATGCGGCAAGACCCGGACGTGATGCTTATCGGTGAAATTCGCGACAAAGAAACCGCGGAAATCGCCATTCAGGCGGCTTTGACCGGCCATTTGGTTTTCTCCACGGTACACGCGAATCAGGCGTCCGGCGCGATTCCGCGTTTGGTGGATTTGGGAGTGAAGGTGAACAGTATTGGCCCGGCTTTGAATTTGATTATTGCCCAGCGCCTGGTAAAAAGGCTTTGTAAGGAATGCAAAGTTGCGGTCAAGCCGGAAAAAGAATTACTTGATAATTTTAAAAAGTTTTTAAAATCGCTTCCGGAGCGCGTTGAAAAAGCTTCTTATGAAAAAATTTCTATGTTTAAGCCCAAGGGTTGTCCGGTTTGCCGGAACAGTGGTTATCGCGGGCGAGTGGGAGTCTATGAATTGCTGCGGGTGTCAAAAGAAATGGAAGCGCTGATGAATAAAGGCGCCGGCGAAATTGAAATTCAGGAATTTGCCTTGAAACAGGGAATAGTGACTATGCAGCAGGATGGAATTTTAAAAGTTGTTTCCGGACTTGCCACTTTTGAAGAATTGGAAAAAGTAACCGGAGCAATTGAATGGTAAGTAGTTTTTTTGTAAAAAAATAGAAAGCTTTATTCTGTGGGCAAAGATCCCGTTAGGGAAAAAAGTGGAACTTTCCTAAAATAAATTTTAGAAAAGGTTAGAATTGTTCTGAGGAGTGGCCTCGCCTGAGCCAAGCCATCCGTCTAGAAACGATTCCCGCCCACAGAATAAAGCTTTCTATTTGAAACCCACCTTAAAAGAATTACTATTAAGTTGGGTTTTGGTAAGAGAACAACTGCACTAATTAATAACAATATAGCATAAAAAAAATAGTTTGTCAAGTTAATTTATGAAAGATATAAAATTAACAAATGTCATAAAACCGGAGGAAGACAGCCATATTGATTTGGCCTTGCGGCCGACAGTCTGGTCTGATTACGTTGGCCAGGAAAAAGTGAAAAAAAATCTTCGCGTTATTCTGGACGCCGCCAAAAAACGTTCCGAGTCCTGCGATCATTTGCTTTTTTACGGCCAAGCAGGCTTGGGAAAAACTACGCTCGCGAATTTGGTGGCAAAAGAAATGACGGCGAATATGAAAGTCACTTCCGGCCCGACTTTGGAAAAAATGGGAGATCTCGCGGCGATTTTAAGTAATTTGGAAAAAGGCGACGTGCTGTTTATTGACGAGGCGCACCGTTTGAACCGGCAGATTGAAGAAGTTTTGTATCCGGCGCTAGAAAGCCGAAAGCTCCATTTGGTGGTGGGCAAGGGCCCGGGCGCGCGCACTTTGTCTTTGGATTTGCCGCCGTTTACCTTGATTGCGGCCACTACCCGCGCCAATCTGCTTTCCGGTCCGCTTCGTTCCCGTTTTGGCGCCTCCTTCAAACTAGACTATTACGCCAATGAAGATATTGAAACGATTATCAAGCGTTCGGCAAAGCTTTTGAAAATTGATATTGACAGCGGCGCCATTGGAATTTTGGCAAAAGCTTCCCGATTTACTCCGCGCGTTGCCAATCGTTTATTAAAGCGCGTCCGCGATTACGTTGAAGTCAATAATATTAAAAAAGTGGATATAGCCGCCGCTGAAGCGACAATGGAAATGCTGGAAATTGATGATTTGGGTTTGGAGCCGACCGACCGCCAGCTTTTGAAAGCGATTATTGAAAAATTCCACGGCGGCCCGGTTGGGATACAGACCTTAGCCGCGGCCATGAATGACGACCGGGGAATTATTGAGGATGTTTACGAGCCGTATTTGATGAGTATTGGATTATTGAATCGCACGCCAGCCGGCCGCCGCGTTACTGCCGCGGGATATAAGCATCTTGGTTATAAAATTTCCGAAGACAGCCTTTTATAAAAATTTATTTCATGATTAGCAGGTCTAAACTGCAAACGCAGAAATTTGCGATTCGCCTTGTAAGAAAGATATTAAAGGCGAATCGTCTTGAGCGAAGCCGAAGGGCTACGGTTATCGCCCTTTCAGGAGATCTTGGTTCTGGGAAAACCGCTTTTGCGCAGGGATTTATAAAAGCGCTGGGAAGCAAAGAGCGCGTAGTCAGCCCGACTTTTATAATTTTCCGCAAGCATTCTTTTTTGGATAAAAAAGTTTTTCATTTTGATTTATACCGGATTAAAAGGGCAAAGGAGCTTTTCGGGCTGGGATTTAAAAAAATAATTAAAGACTTCGCTAATATAGTTTTGATTGAATGGCCGGAACTTATTAAAAAGTCTTTACCGAAAAATACCATCTGGATTAAGTTTGAACACGGAAAAACCCGGAAAGAGCGTATAATTACCGTAAGATGAAAAAACTTCTTTTAATAGACGCCAATTCTTTGATTCACCGTTCGTTTCATGCTTTGCCGCCGCTTACTACGCCGAAAGGCGAGCCGATTAACGCGGTGTATGGCCTTTCTTCAATTCTTTTGAAATTGGTACGCGAGCATAATCCGGATTATTTTGTTGCCGCCTTTGACCGGCCGGAACCGACTTTCCGCGACGCGATGTACGCGGAATACAAGGCTCATCGCCCCCCGACTGCTGATGAATTAGTTTCTCAATTACAGAAAGCGCGTGAAACTTTTAAAAAATTCGGTATTCCGGTGGTGGAACAGCCCGGGCTGGAGGCCGATGATATTGTGGGAACTTTGGCTGAGCTTTTTAAGCGAAGTCCTGAGCTTGCCGAAGGACGGATTATCATTTTTTCCGGTGATAAAGATAACCTTCAATTGGTGGACGGTGAAAAAGTCGTGGTGGAGCTTTTGAAAACCGGAGTCAGCAAGACGGCGGTTTACACTGAATCGTTATTTTTGCAGGAATACGGATTTTCCCCGAAACAATTAGTGGATTATAAAGCGTTGATTGGTGACGCGTCTGACAATATTCCGGGCGTTACCGGCATCGGACCCAAAGGCGCCACCGATTTGATAAAAGAATTTGGCACTATTGAAAAAATTTATGAAGAAATTGGTTTGATTCCTAAAGAAGTTTTGCGGAAGAAGTTGGAGATCGGCAGAGAAAGCGCGTTTTTATCCAAGAAGCTCGCTACGATAAAACGCGACGCCAATTTGCCGGTTTCTTTGGAAGATTTGAAACAAAAACCGCTTGATAAAGAGGAATTAAAAAAATATTTTGAAGAATTGGGATTTAAGAGTTTGGTTGAG
>CAYHXS010000001.1:4541-7400 GCA_964360665.1 uncultured Candidatus Saccharibacteria bacterium
AATCCGGATGAGGAAGAATATTCGGCGGATTTTTTGAGCAAGAAATATTTACATAAAGAATGTAATTCTTCGGCTAAGGGTTCGACCGAGACTCACCCAAAGCCCTTAGAGTTGAAGCAACTTTATGAAGTTGCTTCAAAAAAATTAAAAGAATATAAGCTGGAGAAGCTTTTTTATGATGTAGAAATGCCACTTCTTTCCGTGCTTGCGGATATGGAATCAACCGGCATAAAGGTGAATGTTAAAAATTTAAAGGAGATAGATAAAGAGCTGGAAAAAAAATTAACGGGGTTGGTAAAAAGTATTTATAAAGAAGCCGGAGAAACTTTTAATATCAATTCTCCGAAGCAATTAGGAAAAATTCTTTTTGAAAAACTTAAAATAAGTTTAGGGGGTGTCAAAAAAACAAGAGGAGGTTCGGTTTCCACCAATATTGAAACCCTGCTGACAATTCAGGGTCGTCACGCAATAGTTAAGTATATTTTAGAATATCGGGAACTTTTCAAACTTCAGTCCACTTATGTGGGTCCGCTTCAGGAACTGGCTGATAAGGACAAGCGGATTCATACGACCTATATTCAAACTGGAACTTCTACCGGACGGTTAAGCTCCCAAAATCCCAATCTGCAAAACATTCCTTCAGGCGGAGAATGGGCGCGGAAAATCCGTAATGCCTTTATTCCGGAAAAAAGTTATTTACTCGCTTCGTTTGATTATTCGCAGATAGAACTCAGGGTTTTAGCCTCGCTCTCCGGCGACCCAAAAATGATAGAAGCGTTTAATAATGATTTGGACATTCATAGATTGACCGCGGCCAATGTTTTTAACGTGCCTTTGGAAAAGGTGACGCCGGACATGCGGCAGCTCGCGAAAACTTTGAACTTCGGCGTAGTTTACGGCATGGGTGCGCGAGCTTTTTCTAAAGCGAGCGGGCTGAGCATAGTCGAAGCCCAACGTTTTATTGAGGAATATTTCAATGATTTTAAAAAAATCAAGGAATGGCAGGAAGAAATAAAAATGCAGGCGCGGACCTCGGGTTATGTTATGAATTTAAATGGCCGCAGGCGTTGGCTTTTGCAGGCAGCGTCTATGTTCCGCAGCGAGGCGGCGGAAGCGGAACGGGCGGCGATTAATATGCCGGTGCAGGGATTGGCTGCGGATATCATTAAAATCGCCATGGTGAAACTTTCCTCGGAAATTAAAAAACTAAAATGGGAAAATAAAGTCCGGATGCTGCTGACGATTCACGATGAATTGTTGTTTGAAATTGACGGGCATATAATAAAGGAAGCGGGCGCGTTTATCCGGAAAATAATGGAAAGCGCTTACGAATTGGAAGTTCCGATTAAAGTAAACGTAAAAATCGGAAAAAATTGGGGAGAGCTGGAATAATAAAAATGAACGATTTTTTAAAAAATTTTAAAGAATACGGCAAATTGCCGGAAATGCGCGTTCTTTGGATTTTTTTATTTTTAACGGCGTTGATTTTGGCGATTGACGCGATTTATTTAAGTTTATTGTGGACATTGGTTAGCGCGGCGATTTTGGTTTCTATTGGCGCGGTAATGGCAGTGATTAATATCAGGGCTTCGCGGTCAAATGTACAGCTGCGCGCCGAAAAGCAGCGGGTGGATAACATAATAACCAGCATGAATGATGGCGCCTTGGTTTATGACCAGGATTTTATCGTAACGCTTTTTAACCGCGCCGCCGGAGAAATTTTTTCTTTGTCCGCGCAGGAAATCATCGGCAGGAAGCTGACTCCGGAAAGCGTTCGCGACCCGAAACTGTCGGTTTTGGCTAAAGTGATTTTCCAGTCTTTGGCGCCGCGGATTATCCGGCGTTCGGCCGAAGGCGAATATCCGCAGGTAGTTGATATTTCTTTTGACGAGCCGCAGCTGGAATTGCGGGTAAGCACTGACCGGCTGCTGGATGAAAATGGCAATGTAGCCGGTTTTTTGAAAATTATCCGTGACCGGACCAGGGAGGTGGAATTAGTACGCGCCAAAAGTGATTTCATCACTGTTGCCGCGCATCAGCTCCGGACCCCGCTTTCGGCGGTGAGCTGGGCTTTGCAATCTTTGGTTAGCGAGAAATTGGAGGACGGCCAGAAGGAAATAGTGAATACCGGTTTGGCGGCGGCGAACAATCTTTTGAAAATTGTTGAGGATTTGTTGAATGTCGCGAAAATTGAAGAAGGGAAATTCGGATATAATTTCCAAAAAACAGACCTGGTTCTATTTTTACGGTCAATTATCAACCAGGCAATGCCGGTTGCTAAAGAATATCAGGTGAAACTTTTTATGGAACCGGCGGAACAGCAGATAACAGCCGATATTGACCCGGAAAGACTGGCATTGGTGGTAATTAATCTTTTGGAGAACGGAATCAAATATAATATACCCAGCGGCCAGGTGGTTGTGAGCGCGTTTCTCCGGCCGGACGAGCCGTTTGTCCAGGTGGATGTCAGAGACACCGGGATTGGCATGAGCCAGGAAACTTTGAATAAGCTGTTTACCAAGTTTTTCCGCGGCGAGAATGTGGCGGTAAAAGAAACCGAGGGTTCCGGGTTAGGGCTTTTTATGGCAAAAAATATTGTGCGGAGGCATGGAGGGCAGATTTGGGCGGAGTCGGAAATCAACCGAGGAACAACTTTTCATTTTACCTTGCCGCTTGACTCGCGCCTGATACCGACTAAAGAATTTTCCGTCAGCGAGTAGAAACTATTTTAATAATAATTTCTAATATGCCAGAGCTTCCGGAGGTCCAAACCATAGTTAATGATTTGAATAAAAAAATCGTTGGCCGGCGCATTATTGGCGCTTGGTTTGACTGGCCGAAAATGCTTCAGGGGTTTCC
>CAYHXS010000001.1:7500-11230 GCA_964360665.1 uncultured Candidatus Saccharibacteria bacterium
AAAATCAAACAAGCGCTGATGGACCAGGAAGTGATTGCCGGCATCGGAAATATTTATTCCGATGATATTTTGTGGACGGCAAAAATACATCCTTTCAAATCGGCAAAGGAGTTAAATGTTAAAGAGTTAAAAGGATTATGGAAGGCGACGCGCGGCATTTTGCAAAAAGGACTGAAATTGCGCGGCGCATCTGTCAGCGATTACCGAGATACGGCCGGGAAAAAGGGCGGCTATGATAAGGTGCGGCTGGTTTATCAGCGGGAGGGCGAGCCGTGTTATCGCTGTAAAACAAAAATTAAACGGGTTAAACTTGGAGGAAGGTCGGCGCATTATTGCCCGAAGTGCCAAAAATTTTAAAAAAATGATTATTTTTCTTTACGGTCCCGATTCTTACCGGCGCCAAGGGAAATTAAAAGAATACATTGACAGATATAGGGTGAAATATCCGGCGTTGTCTTTGAACAGTTTTGATTTGAGCCGCGAGGAGGAAATCGGGAAATTAAAGGATTTTTCCCGGGCGCAGTCTTTATTTGAAAGCTCAAAGTTGGGGACAATTTCCAATATTGCTTTTTTAGAAGGCAGGGAGCAAAAAGATTTTATTCAAATCCTGAAAGAAAATCTGGAAACTAAACAACAGACCTTGATAATCAACGAAGCCAAAAAGCCGGAAAAAATCTTTCATTTTTTAATGAAAGAGCCGGTTATTTGCCACAACTTTGAAGATCTGGCCGGTTTGCCGCTGCGGGATTTTTTTCAGGGCGAGGCGAATAAAAGAAAACTGAATTTTGACAAAAAGAGCGAGGATTTATTGTTGGGAGTATACGCCGGAAATTCCTGGGGCTTGGTTACGGAGCTGGATAAGCTCGCCCTTTTAAACAAGGGACAAATTAATCTTGATGTTTTAAAAAATTATACGGACGCTTTATCGCCGATAAATATTTTTTCTTCGCTTCAACAGATAAGGAACGCGCCCGGTTTTGCTAAAAAACTTCCTTTGCTGGAAGAATTATTTTCGCGCAACGAGGATTCGCCTAAGATTTTTAATATTTTATCTTCTTTTCACGGCGATTCGGATTGGAAAAATAAATTGGCTGATTATGACGCGGCGGTGAAATCCGGAAAACTGGAGTACGAAGAAGTTTTGCTGAGCTTGGCTATTTTATAAGCGCGCTTAATCTGGATTTTAGGCGGGAAGCGGTGTTTTTCTTGATTACTCCCGTTTTGGCGGTTTTATCCAGAATTTTATAAACTTTCGGAAGCTCGTTTTTAGCCGCCTCTTTGTTTTTGGCGGAAATCAGTTTTCTGTAATTTTTCAGAACCTTTTTAAGCGCCTGTTTTTGCCGGGCGTTTTTTTCGCGGCGTTTCAGGTTTTGCCGGTAGGCTTTTTTTGCCGATTTGGTAATCATATAGATTAATACATTATAGGTTATAGTTTTTAGGCCATAAAGTCAACAGGTTGACAAAATGTAATTATTGGTATATTATTTAATAATTGAGAACCGGTCTTTAACAATCAGGAGGTGGCATGAAAATACCCAATTCGTTGGAACGTTTGGTAAGCCGGAAACTGGGGAAAACAGTTTGGCTGACTGGCGGTATGGCTTCAAATCCCGGCAAGCTTTCAATAAGTTTTGCCGACCACAGGATAGTGGTTCCGGCCCGCCAGTGGGAGTTTGGTTCTTGTGGGCGGGTTTTGATGTTCGCCACCAGCAACGAGACAATCCTTTTCGTAAAAAAAACTAACAAGGAGGCGCATATATCATGGCAGAACAGAAAAACGTCGGGAAGCGGGGCAAGGGCAAGAAGTCCGGCCGGAAAAAGTCAGGGCAAGAGAATAAGTCGGCGCCGGCAAGCAATCACTGGGCATACCAGCTTCGGGATGCGTATCCGGAGCGGGTGTTGCGCCGGATCTGCGAGTCCAGCGGCTACCGGGCCGCGGAGAAGTATGCCGAGGAGTTCGGCCTGCAGGAGGCCTTCCAGCGGCTCCATCTGACGCCGTTCTTTCAGAAGAAGCTGGAACAGGCGGAGCGCAAGGAAAACCCGGGCTATGTACCGACCAAGCAGAGGCTTGAGATTGAGAAAGCCCAGGCCGAAGGTCCCGAGTGTTCCCGAGGGGCCGAAGGTCCCGAGTGTTCCCGAGGGGCCGAAGTCAAGAAGTCGGCGGAATCCGATACTGGCCGCAATTGTTAAGTTTCAAAGCCCTTCACTATCGTAAGATGTGAAGGGCTTTTTGTTTTTTAAGAAGTTTGGAAACTAATTTAAACATAAATGACCTCTAAATTAATATTCTTACTAAATTAAAGAATTGATTTTGAATCAATTTCAAGGCGTGAGGCCGTTCAGGCTCTGAGAGCCTTCAGGCTCGATGAGAGGAAATCGCAGTTTTAACTGCCTTTCCGACGAACAACGTAGAAATTGGTCAAAATCAATTCTCCCGGAGGGCAAGGCTATTTTATTTAACTCCTTCGTTGCTCCTCCTCGCCGTGGTAAAACCACAAGCTTGTCGTCGCGCCTTGGATTTAGAATAAAATAGTCCTTGTTAATTTGTGATAATATTAGTTTAGAGGTCATATATAATAAAGATAATGATTCATTCGTTAAAAGGAACTTTAACCGAAAAACAAACTAATTCTTTTGCCGTGGAGATTGGCTTGCCCGGTCAGGGCGGCGTTTCTTTTCTGGTTAAGTCTTCTCAAAATGTCGTGAAGAGTTTGCCAGAAACAGGCAGTTTGGTAAAAGTTTTTACTTATTTGCATGTTCGCGAAGACGCGCTAGAGCTTTATGGATTTTTAAATAAGGAAGAACTGTCTCTTTTTGAGATGCTGATTGGCATATCCGGAATCGGCCCGAAATCGGCCCTTGGCATTCTAGGGGTGGAGAGTCCGGAAAAAATAAGGGCCGCTATTGCCGAGGGCCGGGCCGAGCTTTTAACCAAGGCGTCCGGCGTTGGAAGGAAGACCGCGGATCGGATTATTCTGGAGTTGCGAAATAAAATGGTTCAGGCGGGTTCGGAAAAAATCGTCGGCATCATGGAATCCGACTACGACCTTGCTGAAGCGCTGGTGAATCTTGGTTATACCAGGACCCAGGTAAAAACCGCTCTGTCAAAAGTCAGTCCCAAAACCGTTAAATTGGAAGACCGGTTAAAAGAAGCGTTAAAATTTTTAAAAAATGTTTAATAAATTGCGATTACTTTATCATTACTTATTGGCTTGGGTTGGGAATGAGATTTATAAACGGCCGTCCAAGAAGCTTTATGTTATCGGAGTAACGGGCACTAAGGGGAAGTCCACGGTTTTGGAATTGATGAACGCGATTCTGGAAGCGGCTGGCAAACGTACCGCGCTCAGCTCTTCAGTCCGTTTCAAAATTGATTTTTTCAACGAATCGAATAATTCCGGAATGAGCATGCCCGGAAGATTTTTTATTCAGCGGTTTTTAAGCGAAGCGTTCAAGAGAGACTGCGAATATGCCCTGATTGAAGTTACCTCGCAGGGCATTTTGCAATTTCGCCACCGGTTTGTTGATTTTGACGCCGCCCTTCTTACCAATCTGGAGCCGGAGCATATTGAAGCCCATGGTTCTTTTACGAGTTATCGCGACACTAAAGCAAGATTTTTCAGGGACGCGGGAAAGTATTCCTTAAAACAAAGAAAATTATTTTTCCTCAATTCTGACGCTCGTGATGTCCAATATTTTGTGGACGCGGTCAAGGGGCGAGGCCTGCCCG
>CAYHXS010000001.1:11330-27492 GCA_964360665.1 uncultured Candidatus Saccharibacteria bacterium
GACGCTCGTGATGTCCAATATTTTGTGGACGCGGTCAAGGGGCGAGGCCTGCCCGGCCAGGGCAATGTTGTTTTTTATAACAAAAAAGACATGCGGGCATTGAAAATAAAAACCAAGCTCATCGGTGAATTTAATCTGGAAAATATCGCGGCGGCCATTGCCTTTGCCCGTTCCCGTAACATTGATTGGGAAACAATCCGGTCAGCCATAGAAAGTTTTGACGGCGTTCCGGGAAGATTGGAGTTTGTCCAGAAAATTCCGTTTCCGGTTATTATCGATTACGCGCATACGCCGGATTCGCTGGAAAAAGTTTATCAGACCGGCAGAAAAACGCTCAAAAAAAGCAAAAAAATGATTTGTGTTCTGGGATCGGCAGGAGGCGGGCGGGATATGTGGAAGCGGCCGGTGATGGGTGGAATTGCCTCCAAATATTGCGATCGGATTATTTTGACTAATGAAGACCCGTTTGACGAAGACCCGATGGAAATTTTGAACCAAATTGAATCGGGAATCATGGACGGCAACAAAAAGAAAATTAAAAAAATCCTGGATCGTAAAGAAGCGATCCGCGCTGCGATTAAATCCGCCAAAAAAGACGATCTGGTGATTATCACTGGCAAGGGATGTGAACCGCATATGCGCGTGGCGAAAAATAAGAAAATTCCCTGGAATGAAAAAGAAATTGTTTTGAAGATTTTGAATAACGAGAAAATTGAGATATGAAGCTTACTTTTTACGGCGCGGTGAAAGAAGTGACCGGAGCGAATTATTTGCTGGAAAGCGGCAATACGAAAATTTTAATTGACTGCGGGCTTTTCCAGGGCGGCACTTTTTCGGAAAAGCAGAATTGGGAACCGTTTCCTTTTAACCCTAAAGAAATTTCCGCGGTTTTTATTACTCATGCCCATATTGACCATACCGGCCGTCTGCCAAAGCTGGTTAAAGATGGTTTTCAAGGAAAAGTTTATTCCACTCCGCCGACCAAGGATTTTGCCAATCTTCTTTTATTGGATTCCGAACACATTCTTTTGGAAGAAGCCGAGCGGTTCAAATTGCCGCTGCTTTACGGCGTGCGGGAAGTGGAAGAATTGATGGCTCATTGGGAAGGTGTTTCTTACCATCAGGAAATCAGCATCGGGCCGATAAAGGTCATCTTATATAATGCCGGGCATATTTTAGGGTCCAGTATTATAAAAGTTGAAGCGGAGGGAAAGAAAATTCTTTTTACCGGCGATTTGGGAAATAGCCCGGCTCCGATTATCGGTCCGTACGAGGAATTCGGCGATGAGGCAATTGATTATTGCGTGATTGAATCGGCTTACGGCAATCGCCTTCATCAGCCGATGAAAGAGGGAATTATTGAAGACACGATTGAGGAAACTGTCAGAATCGGCGGAGTTTTGCTGATACCGGCTTTTGCCATGGAGCGCACCCAAAAACTTCTTTTTGAAATCAATGAATTGATAGAAAACGGGCGGATTCCGCGGGTGCCGGTATATCTGGACAGCCCTTTGGCCATAAAAATTACCGGCATTTATCAGAAATATATTTCGTATTTTGACAAAGAGACCCAGCATTTGATCAGCCAGGACAAGTTTTTATTTGATTTTCCCGGGCTTAAAAAAACCTTGACTACCGAAGAATCAAAGGCTATTAATGAAGTTCCGCCGCCGAAAATAATTATTGCCGGTTCCGGCATGTCTCAGGGCGGCAGGATTCTTCATCATGAAAAGCGCTATTTACCCGACCCCAAAAGCACTATTTTATTTATCGGTTATCAGGCAAAGAATTCTTTGGGGCGGAGGATATTGGATGGCGAACAAATGGTAAAAATTCACGGCGAAGACGTTTTGGTCCGCTGCCGGAAACTGGTTATTGAGGAAATGTCGGCGCATGCCGACCGGCAAAAGCTTCTGGATTGGCTTCACCCGATAAGGACATCATTGAAAAAATTATTTGTGGTGCAAGGGGAGGAAGAATCCAGTTTGGCTCTCGCGAAAAAAGCGATTGATGATTTGGCGATTCGCGCGGAAGTGCCGGAAAAAGGAAGAGCGTACCTACTGGCATAATCTATTATGTTATTTTTTGTCTCCATCTAGATTTTCATTCTTTTCGTTGACAGCTAGATTTAACTTATTCAGGGCTTTTAACTTACCGCTCCATTTTAGCGATTCTTCAAGCCTTGCTTCCCCATTTTCAATTTTTTGGGATTTTTCCCTTTCTAATTCAGCGATCTTTTTTTGAGTGTCTATCTGATCAAGAAGTTCTTCAATTAATTCTGGATTAATCTTTATTATCTCTTTTATACTTTCTATGGTTTGTTTATAATTTTCTGAGTTACATTCAGCGATTAAAATATCCAGCTTATCAATCGGGTGTTTATCAATATCTAAAGAAGCCTCTTTTTTTTCCACGCAGGCTTCTTTGATTATTTTGTCTATATAATTAAATTGCTCATTCATTGCTTTATTATATATTTTTTCTGCTTATATTCATATAAGTGGAGAGTATCATATATATTATGCATTAACGGGATAATTTAATTATATGATATAATATTTTTATGGCAATAAAATTAACCCGCCGGCATCAGTTGAAATATAAAATCTGCATTTCCGGAGCCGCGGATACCGGCCATTGCGCTATTGACGCGCCGGAAAAAGCCGAAGAAATGGGCCGGGAAATCGCGAGGCGCGGCATGGTTTTGGTTACCGGCGCCACCGTCGGCATACCTTATTGGGCGGCCAAAGGCGCGAAAGAAGAAGGTGGTATTGTCATCGGCCTTTCGCCGGCGGCGTCGGAAGCGGCTCACGTTAAAAGTTATAAATTGCCGACTGATTATCATGATTTGATTGTTTATACCGGATTTGAATATTCCGGTCGGAATCTTCTTTTGACCCGTTCCGCGGACGCGGTAATCACTATTTGCGGCCGGATGGGAACGCTTAATGAGTTCACTATTGCTTTTGAGGATAATAAGCCGATTGGCGTTTTGGAAGGAACTGGCGGCACCGCGGATGAATTAAGGGATATTATTGGCAAAATGCATCGCGGTCCGGGCCGGGTGGTTTATTCAAAGGATATAAGGGAATTGCTGGATAAAGTAGTTGAGGAAATAGAAAAAGATAAAAAAGCAAACGGTCGATTTACAAGAGGTTAATAAAATTATGATTAAAAAATTGTTAAGAGCTTTGGGCCTTTTTAAAAAAACTCTGCGGCAGGATAAGCCGGTTGGCGAGGTTACGCATTATTACGGCGGCCTTCGCGTGGCTATCGTGAAATTTGACCGGGATATGCCGGTTGGCAAGAATATGACTTTTTTGGGCGTCACCACGGATTTTTCCCAAGATATTAATTCAATGCAAATGGACAGGAAGCCGATTACAACCGCGCCAAAAGGGAAAGAGGTGGGCATTGAAGTAAAAGAAAAAGTGCGCGAGGGCGATAAAGTTTATTTGAATTAAACAATGGATTTAAATTTTTTTGATCCGGAAACAATAATAGTTTTTTGGAAAATGTTGTTGGCTGTTTTTTTGGGAGCGACTATCGGCGTTGAAAGGGAGGTCGCGCATAAATTCGCCGGCATGCGGACTCATGCGTTGGTCGCGCTTGGTTCCGTGTTATTTACGGTTATTTCGCAGTCCTTATCCGGTTCCACCGTGGATCCGACGCGCATTGCGGCGCAAATAGTCACAGGTATTGGATTTTTGGGCGCGGGAATGATTGTTTTTGACAGTTCCCGGGTTAAGGGACTGACTACGGCCGCCGGCGTTTGGGTGGCGGCTGCTATAGGAATGGCAATCGGGTTTGATTTGTATTCAGTGGCAGTTTTTACGACTTTTTTGACGGTTTTGATATTCGTGTTTTTGTGGCCGATTGAACAGTATTTTGTGAAGCGATTAGCGGCTGATGAAAACCGCAAGCATGACTGATTTTTATAAAATCACTCTTTTGCCGGCCAGTATTTTAATCGGGACAACTATCGGGGCGGGGATGTTTTCCTTGCCGTTTATCTTTAAGGCGACTGGTCTGGCAACCGGCTTTTTTTATTTATTATTCTTGGGATTGGTTTACGCCTGCCTTTATTATTTTTTCGCCGATTTGATTTTAAGAACCTCGGGCGCGCATCGGATCGTCGGTTTGGCGAAAATCTATTTGGGCAAGCCCGGTTTTTGGCTCACTATTTTTTCCAGTCTTTTCCAGCAATTTTTCGTCTTGGCTATTTACCTTATTTTAGCTCCCAGTTTTTCCAGATTTCTTCTGGGCGGGGATTATTGGAATCATTTGCTGGCATTTTGGGCAATCGGTTCGGCGATAATTTTATTCAATGTGCGGCGGATAGCGCTGTTTGAATTTTTGATTAATGCCGGGATGGTTTTGATTATAGCGCTGATTTTTTTGTGGGGAATGGGTAATTTTCCGGCGAATGTCTTGGATAATTGGAAAACGCTGGATTTTTCCAAGTTCGCGGCAGTCGGGCCCATTCTTTTCGCTTTATCCGGAACATTGGCAATTCCCGAGGTGATTGATTATTTCCGAGAGGCGAAAATCCCGGTTTCTTACTTGAAAAAATCCATATTGGTCGGCGCTGCCGTTCCGGTGGTCGCTTATATTCTGTTTGTTTTGGGAGTATTGGGAATTTCCGGCGCTGTCAGTGAGGACTCGGTTTCCGGATTAATCGGCAACCTGCCGGATTTTTTGCTTATTTTTGTCGGTATCCTGGGAATTTTCTCGTTAATAAGTTCTTATATAGTGATTGGTCTTAATAGCCGGAGAATGCTGGAGTTGGACATAGGCCTTCCCGATATTGCGGCAAAAATATTAGTGGTAGTTATTCCGCTTCTTCTTTATGTCGGAGGCCTTAAGGATTTTATAGACGGGATTAATTTTGTCGGTTCAATATTTTTGCCGCTGGACGGCATTTTAATAATTTTTATGTGGCTAAGGATGAATAAAATTTCCGAAAAGCCGGTGATTGTAGTTGGGAGAATGGCCAGATTGAGTATTCCCGTGATTCTTTTGGTGTTTGTGGCGGCAATTTTATATTTTTTATTTTAAACTGGTATAATTAAGGTATGGCAAAAATATTTAAATCTAATTACAGAAAGGTTAAGTTACCTAAATCTAAACATGCAAGTGATGAATTTGGCGGCGGCAAAAAGGGAATTTTAATTTGCGAGAATTGCGGTATTTTCTATTATAAAAAATCCTGGCATCACAATGCCGATAAATTCATTGCCAAGCGGGAAAATAAAGACTTGCCGGTCGGGTTTACTCTTTGTCCTGCCTGTACGATGATTCGGAACAAGCAGTATGAGGGAATTTTATTGGTAAAAAATGTTCCGGCCGACAAGGTTGGAGAAGTTATTAAATTGATAAAAAATTACGGCAAGCGCGCTTATGAGATAGACCCTTTGGATAGGGTAATTGAAATAAAAGAAGAAGGCGGGATGATTATTGTGAAAACCACGGAAAATGAATTGGCCAGTAAATTGGCAAAAAAGATCAAGGACGCTTTCAACAAAGTAAAAACTAAAATTTCTTTTTCTCGGGAACCGGGAGATCTGGCGCGCGCCGAGGTTGTATTTTTAGGAAAATAATATACATTTAGGTCACTTATGTTGTCCCCGTGGTTCAACGGATAGAATGTAGCCCTCCGAAGGCTGAGATCGAGGTTCAATTCCTCGCGGGGACACAAAAATGGGGTTTATGCTTAAATTAAGAAAAAACTTTCCATTAAAGCCATTGTCAACTTTTAAGATTGGCGGCAAGGCCCGTTTTTTTGTTGAGGTAAATAATGAGAAAGAATTTTTTGAAGCAATAAAAAAGTCAAAAGAATTAGATATTCCGTACGCGGTTTTCGGCGGAGGAAGCAATGTAGTTTTTCCGGACGGATTATTAAATTATTTGCTTATTAAATTGAATATCGGAGGGTCGGAAATTCTCGGTTTAAAAATAGTTGTCGGCGCCGGATTAAATTTGGCAAAGGTTATAAAAACCGCGAACAAAAACGGGTTGGCGGGTTTAGAAACACTCGCCGGCATACCGGGAACAATCGGCGGGGCGATTGTCGGCAATGCCGGAGCTTATGGCCATTCTATTTCTGAAGTTGTGGAAAAAGTGGAAGCGTGGAACGGGACAATAAAAAAGTGGATTTCAAATATGGAATGCCACTTTCAGTATCGGGAAAGCATTTTTAAAAATAAACCGTGGATTATTTTGCGGGCGGTTTTAAGATTCAAAAAGGGCAAGGCGGAGAAATTAAAGAAAATTTCTGCCGGTATTATGAGATTTCGTAATAAAAAGTATAAAAAAAGATTGCGATGCCCCGGAAGTTTTTTTAAGAATGTATTGGCGGGCGGCGTTTCCAAAAGAAGTTCGGAATTAATTGATGAAAATAAAATTATTGGCGGAAAAATCCCGGCCGGATATTTATTGGAACAAGCCGGCGCCAACGGAATGAAGTTTGGCGGTATAAAAGTGGCTGATTTTCATGGTAATTTATTGGTTAATCAGGGAGGGGCGACTGCTAAAGACGTGAGAAAAGCGGCGAAAGCATTAAAGGAAAGAGTTTACAGGAAATTCGGCATTCATTTGGAAGAAGAAGTGAGATATTTTTGATTTTGATGGATTGCTGTTTTTATTGCGAAGGTTATCGGCATATTCCATAATATGGGCATGAAGTTTATCGCGGATTTGCACATACATTCCAAATATTCCCGCGCCGTATCAAAGAATATGGTGCCGGAAGAGCTGGACCGTTGGGCTGATGATAAGGGTATTTTGGTGATGGGTACCGGCGATTTCACCCATCCGGGCTGGTTTAAAGAATTAAAAGAAAAGCTGGAGCCGGCTGAATCGGGACTTTTCAGATTAAAATCTCAATTTAAACTAAAAACCATAAAAGATACTTTCGCTGATACCAGATTTTTATTGACCGTTGAAATTTCCTGCATTTATTCCCGCGCCGGCAAAACCCGGCGCGTCCATAACATTGTTATGGTTCCGGATTTTGAAACCGCGGAAAAAATTAATACTCAGCTGGGCTGGGTGGGCAAACTTGCTTCAGACGGCCGGCCGATTCTCGGGTTGGATTCGGAGGAATTGGCAAAAATTGTTTTTAATACCAATCCAGAGGCGGTTTTGGTTCCGGCGCACGTCTGGACCCCCTGGTTTTCAGTTTTCGGTTCTATGTCTGGATTTGATTCTTTGGAAGAGTGCTTTGGAAATTATACGAATAAGATTTTTGCCGTGGAAACGGGATTAAGCAGCGACCCGCTGATGAATTGGCGAGTGCCGGCGCTGGATAAAATTGCTTTAATTTCCAATTCTGATTCTCATAGTTTGCAAAGAATTGGCAGAGAAGCGAATGTTTTTAACACCGAACTTTCTTACAAAGGAATTATGGACGCGATAAAGAATGGGAATCCCTCAAGGAACTCGGGACGATTGTCCCGTTTTATCGGGACAATTGAATTTTTTCCGGAAGAAGGAAAATATCATTATGACGGCCATCGGGCGTGCGAAGTGGTTTTGGCGCCAAGTGAAACTAAACAATATAAAGGGATTTGTCCGAAATGCAAAAAACCATTGACCATCGGCGTGGTGAACCGGGTGGATAAGCTCGCGGCCGCGGATCGGCCGGAAGGTTATCGCGACCCAAAGCGCGTTCCATATAAAAATTTAGTTACTCTGGATTCAATTATTGGCGAAGCGCTGGATGTCGGCAAAGCAACAAAATCAGTAAAAAAGGAATACGACAAATTAATTAAAACTTTCCAATCCGAATTTAATATTTTACTTGACGCGCCGATAAAAGAAATTGCTTTGGCGTCCAAGCCGGAAATTGCCGAAGGCGTGGACCGGATGCGCCAAGGCAAATTAACCATTCAGCCCGGATATGACGGCGAATTTGGAGTGATTAAGATTTTTTAATGCTTTATTTTAGATAGGCGATTTTTTTGTTTTGCTGGGATATAATGAAGACATGGAGGTATCCAACTTATCCTTAGTTTATCTTTTAACGCATTTAGGTCGGCGGGTTTTGGATTTTTTCCGGCATTGGTATCTGGACGGTTTTTTATGGGCGACAAATCAGACTTTGAATGTTTTGGAGCGGCTGGACCATTTTTTCGCGCTCCGAATAACAATTAAAAACTGGCTTCAGCCGCTTTACCAGGATTATACGATTATCGGATATGTTTGGGGGTTTATTTTCCGGACGCTCCGTATTTCAGTGGGAGCGGTGATATACGCGGTCGCAATGGCATTGGCAATTGCCGTATTTTTATTTTGGGCAATTATTCCCTTGTTGATTATTTATGAGATTGCGTTGAATATATGAATATTTTGGGAATAATTTTTTATTTTTTTGACCCGCGTTTTGAAATGACGCACGCCGGCCGCTTGTTTGTACGCGTATTTCTTTTTTCCGGTTATGTAGTTTTGGCGGCGGCTTCCCTGACCTTTTTACTCTCGGATATTTCCTGGATTTTTTGGATTGGCGCCTTGCTTTTTGTTTTTCTACTTGACCGCTTGAAGCATTTTGGCCAAGCAAACCGGTCGTTGCAGAAAAATATTCCAACGCAGGCCAATCTGGCCGACTATATGACGCCGGCGACTTTTGCCGTTTTGGAATACGCTTTTGACCGCGCGCTTTTGGGAGGGAATTTTTATCTGTTTCTTTTGAAGCGTTTATTGGATCGTAAAGACATCCAAACCGGCATTGAGAGGATGGACCTTAATTTTAAGGAATTACATGACAAAACCGAAGAATTATTAAAAGAAAGCATTGAGGATAAAAAATACGTTGCCGAGGGGCAGCGGCAAAAATTAAAAGGAGAGGTAGAAAAAGCTTTGCGGCTGTCATTGGCGCAAGCCGCTGCCGCGGATAACCGTTTTATTGAGCCGAAAGATTTGTTCGCCGCGCTCAGTTATTGCGATAGCAGCGCGGTTCTCCGCGTTTTGCAGCTTTTTAACATTGACCCGGGAGATTTGCAGAACGCCCTGATTTTCAGCCGTTATAAAGACACCTTAGGTTGGCTGCGCAGGCTGCCGGTTACAGTGGGAGGATTTGTTTACCGCCCGTATAAAATCCGCCATCGTATTATGAACCGGGCCTGGAGCGCGCGTCCGACCCCGCTTTTGGACCAGTATAGCGAAGATTTGACTGATTACGCGCGTCTGGAAAAGATAGGATTGCTTATCGGCCACGAAAAAGAATATGACCGCTTGGTTGATATTTTGTCCCGGCCGACAAAGCCGAACGTGCTGCTGGTCGGCGATCCCGGTTCGGGCAAAGAAACGCTTGTTAATCATTTGGCTTATAAAATTACCAAAGATGAAGTCCCGCCGGAACTTTTTGATAAGCGCCTGGTTTTGCTCAGAATCGGCAGCGTGATGGCCGGCGCTTCGGTATCGGGAGAATTGCAGGCGAGAGTCATGAAAATCATTGAAGAAATAGTACGTGCCGGAAACATTATTCTATATATTCCGGATATTCATAATTTGGTAAAAACTTCCGGCAAAGAAGCGATTAATGCCGCCGATATTTTTCTACCGGCTTTCGCTTCCAGCGCTTTTTCTGTCATCGGCACCACTTATCCCAAGGAATATAAAAAAACCATTGAATCGCAAGGTGATTTTTCCAAAGTATTTGAAAATATTCCGGTGGAAGAAATCTCTGTTGAAGACGCAACGCGCCTTTTGATTTACGACAGCATTATTTTGGAAAGGCAATACAAAATTAAAGTAACTTTCGGCGCCGTCAAACAGGCGGTGGCGCTGGCTTCAAAATATTTCCGCGACAAACTTTTGCCGTCCAGCGCGGATGATTTGTTGAAAGAGGCGCTTTCGGACGCTAAAGACAAGGGAGACAAAGTTTTGAACATTGATGATGTCATTGATATAGCGCAAAGAAGAGTGAATATTCCGTTGCGCCAGGCCAAGTCCGCTGAGGCGGAGAAATTATTGAATCTGGAGCAATTGATCCATGAACGCCTGATTGACCAGGAAGAAGCGGTGAAAGCGGTTTCGCGGGCTTTGCGGGAATACCGTAGCGGCCTTTCCAGGAAAGGCGGGCCAATCGCCAATTTTCTTTTTGTCGGGCCGACAGGCGTGGGGAAAACCGAACTTTCCAAGATTTTGGCGAATATCCAATTCGGTTCCAAAGACGCCATGATTCGTTTTGACATGTCCGAATACCAGGACAAGCAGAGCATTTTCCGTTTTATCGGTTCGCCGGACGGCTCTGTGAGCGGCGCTTTGACTGAAGCGGTAATGCGCCGGCCGTACAGCCTGGTTTTATTGGATGAATTTGAAAAAGCGCACTCCGACATTTTGAATCTTTTTCTGCAGGTTTTTGACGATGGCCGGCTTACCGATAACATGGGACGCGTGGTTGATTTTCAAAATACGGTCATTATCGCCACCAGCAACGCCCATTCAAATTTTATTAAGGAATCGCTGGAAGCCGGGAGGAGTATGGCGGAAATAAGCGAAGAACTGAAGAAAAAACTTACCGAATATTTCCGTCCGGAATTGATAAACCGTTTTTCCAATATTATCGTATTCAGAAGTTTGTCTCCGGCGGACACCGTGGCTATTGCCGGAATTTTGTTGGCCGATTTGACTAATGAGGTTAATAAAAATCAAGGGATTCATCTTGATTTTTCAAAGGAGGTGGTGCAAAAGATTGCCGAATGGGGATATGACCCGGTTTTCGGAGCCCGCCCGCTGCGCGGCGTGATATCCGATAAAGTTCGGAGCGTGCTGGCCGAAAAAATATTAAAAGGTGAAATTGGAAAAGGCGGCAATGTTTTAGTAAAATTAGAGGATAACGTATTAATTTTCCATGCAGATTAAAATAAACACCAATTTTTTGCCAAAGATTAATAAGATTATTAAGTTTTTTATTCTTTCCGATCTGGTGTTGTGGTCGGGATGGGGCTTTATTGACCCGCTGTTTTCAATTTTTGTGGTGGAAAAGATTGTCGGCTCTACTTTGGTATCGGTGGGAATTTTAGCGACTATTTATTGGTTTGTTAAAGGGGCATTACAGATCCCAATTTCTTTGTTTTTGGATAAAACCGACGGGGAGCGGGATGATTTTTACGCTTTAATTCTGGGATTGCTGATTAGCGGCGGAGCGGCGATAATCTTGTCCATGGCCCAAACAATTACTCAAGTTTATTTTATCCAGGTTATCAAAGCCATAGGATTCGCTCTTTATATCCCTTCCTGGTCGGCCATTGTTTCCCGGCATCTTGATAAAGAACATACTGCTTTTGAATGGGCGCTCAGCAGCAGCACGGTCAGTTTTGGAATCGGCGCCGCCGGACTTTTGGGCAGTTTAATTGCCGGTTCTTTGGGTTTTAGGTTTTTGTTTATTTTGACCGGACTGTTTGCCATGGTTAGCGTGGCGATTTTGCTGTTTGTGCCGGATTTTATTTTTCCGAGAAAAACAACGCCGAATATGCCGATGAGGGACCATATTCAGATTGGAATAAAATAGAAAAATTTTTGTATAGATATGGATAATCAAGCCGTGTCCAGAATATTGCGGGAAATCGGGATTTATCTGGAAATGCAGGATGTTCCGTTCAAGCCGCGGGCTTATGAAAAAGCCGGGGAGGCGATTTTGGGTTTAGGTAAAGATGTCCGGCAGATTTACAAAGAAGGCGGATTAAAGGCTTTGGAAGAAATTCCCGGCGTGGGCGTTTCCATCGCCGGAACAATTGAAGAAATGATTAAAACCGGCAGGGTAAAATATTATGAACAGCTGAAAAAGAAGATGCCGGTTAAATTGGAAGAATTGCAATCAATTGAAGGATTGGGGCCGAAAACCATTAAAGCGCTTTACCAAAAATTGAAAATAAAAAATCTTTCCGGTTTGGAAAAAGCCGCTAAAGCCGGGGAAGTCCGAAAGTTGGAAGGATTTGGCGCAAAAAGCGAAGAAAATATTTTGAAAGGAATAGAGTTTTTAAAAAAATCCGGCAACCGGTTTGTTCTGGGATTCATAATGCCGCAGATACGGGAAATTGAAGCGCGTCTTAAAAAGTTGCCTCAAGTTAAAAAAATCAATATAGCCGGTTCAGTCCGGCGCCGCAAAGAAACTATCGGGGATGCGGATTTTTTGATTACTATTGATGAAAGCCAGCCCGCCTCCGTTAAAACTACGGCGGGTAAAATAATGGATTTTTTTGTCGGGATGCCGGAGGTGGCAAGGGTTTTCGCGCATGGAAAAACAAAGTCCGCGATTAAATTAAAAAATGGCTTGGACATGGACTTGCGGGTGGTTTCGGAAGAATCTTACGGTTCGGCTTTGAATTATTTTACCGGTTCCAAAGACCATAATGTGGAGTTGCGGCGGATGGCGATGGCTAAGGGCTATAAATTAAATGAATATGGACTTTTTGAAGTTAAAAAGTTAAAAGTCCCTGGCCGGGCAGGCAAAAGCGAAAAGTTAATTGTCGGAAAAACAGAAGAGGAAATTTACGAAAAATTGGGATTAAAATATATAGAACCGGAAATGCGGGAAATGCAGGGGGAAATTGAAGCGGCTCAAAATAATAAATTACCGAAACTTATTAATTATAAAAATTTGATGGGCGATTTGCATGTTCACTCAAATTGGACGGACGGCGTTAATTCCATTGAAGAAATGGCAATGGCGGCTATGAAATCCGGGCTGGAGTATATCGCGATTACCGACCACACCAAGCGATTGGCAATGACTAACGGTTTGGACGAAAAACGGATTCAAAAACAGTGGCTGGAAATTGACGAAGTTAATCGCAAGTTAAAGGTTAAAGGTTTAAAGTTTAAAGTTTTGAAAGGCGTAGAATGCGATATTTTGAAAGATGGTTCAATGGATTTGCCGGACAAGATTTTGGCAAAATGCGACGTAGTCGGCGCTTCAGTGCATTCGCTTTTTAATCTTTCCAGAAAAGACCAGACCGAGCGGATTAAGCGGGCGATGAGTAATCCGAATGTGGATATTATTTTTCACCCGACAGGAAGGATTTTAAATAAACGGGCGCCTTATGAAATTGATATAGAAGAACTTATAAAACACGCTAAAAAAACCAAAACCGTGATGGAAATTAACGCTTATCCGGACCGCGCGGATTTAAATGATGAAAATATTAAAAAATGCGTTGACGCGGGAGTAAAATTAGCCGTTGATTCGGACGCGCATTCAGCAACTCATTTTCAATTTTTGGAATATGGAATAGCACAGGCGCGCCGCGGCTGGGCGGAACGCAAAAACATAATCAACGTCTGGCCGCTGGAGAAAATGCTGAAAATGTTGAAGTAGAAAACTATTCTCAAACGGCAACAGCGCTTCCGCTCGGGCGATTTCGCCCCGCTTTGCGGGGCTCAACCCCTCTCGCCACGTGCGTTCCGCACTCTCGTCCTTCGGACTCGGGCTTCGCTCCAGAAGGTATTTTGCATGTTGCCTTATTGAGAATAGTTTTCTTGGTGCGTTATTGAAAGGTTTTTGAAAAAAATTGGAATAAGGGATATATTATATAAGTAATGCCACGGGAGATATCGGCTGGAATAATTATATATAAGCGGGAAAAAGACCGCGACGGAAAAATAGAAACCAAATATCTGCTTCTTTATCATGGCCGGGGTTATTGGAATTTTCCAAAAGGAAAATTGGAAGCGGGCGAGCGGGGTTATGACGCGGCTTTGCGCGAGGTTGAAGAAGAAACCGGCATTCTTTCGCGGTCTTTAAGGGTGGAGCGGGATTTTAAGATGACCGATAAATACATTTTCCAGTGGGAGGGACAGAAAGTTTTTAAAATCGTTATTTTCTTTTTGGCGCAGGCGGATAAGCCGGAAGTAAAATTGTCATATGAGCATGAGGGTTACGGCTGGTTTTTGCATAAAGACGCGCAGAAATTATTGAAACACGGGAATAGCAAAGAAATTTTGCGCAAGGCAAACGAATATCTCCGCAGAAAAAGTGTCCCGCAAAGCCCGCAAAATCCCGCGCGGCCAAACGTTTAGTTATAAAAAAGCCCGTTTTTAGCGGGCTTTTTCCAATACTTTTTCAAAAACTTTTGGATTGTTTCTGGCAAGGTCGGCAAGTATTTTTCTGTCCAGATTGATATTCGCCTTTTTCAGTTTATTGATAAGCTGGCTGTAGGACATTCCCTGGGCGCGCGCGCCGGCGTTAATGCGCGTATTCCAGAGGGCGCGGTAATCGCGCTTTTTTTGTTTCCGTCCTTGGAAAGCATGGGACCAAGCATGAAGCAGGGCCTCCTTGGCGGCGCGCTCTTTGGATTTGCGGCCCCAGCGGAATCCTTTGGTATACTTCAATATTTTTTTGCGCCTTTTAGTGGCGATGACCCCTCTTTTTACTCGTGACATAATTTATTGAATAAATAATTTTTTAAATACTCTAACATTACTTGCGCCTAAAGCCAACCCTTTTCTTTTGTTGCGGGTTTGTTTGCCGGTTCTTTTCGCGCGGAAATGGTCTTGTGCCATTCTTCGCCGGAGAATTTTTCCGGTCTTTGTTATTTTAAATCTTTTTTTGAAACTTTTTCTCATATGCGATGTTTAAACTAACATTTTTATTTATTTTTTTACCACCTGGACGTTAAAGCCTCTGCCCCCGTATCTTATGTCCATTATCACCTTATGTTCCGGATTGATTATTTTGAGAAAATCAATTAATTTTTGTTTTGCAAAGTCCCTGTTCGCCTTTTCCCTGCCCCTTAAGGACAGCTGGACTTCCACTGGATGGCCTTCTTTCATGAATTCATTTACTCTGTCCGCTTTCATTTTCAAGTCATGCCCCGCTTCGCGGACGCTTATCTGAACCTGCTTCATTTCCTGATTTTTCTGCTGGACCTTCAGTTTCTTAAACTTTTTTTCTTCCTGGTAGCGGTATTTGTCAAAGCTCATTATTTTGGCGACCGGCGGTTTGGCATTCGGCGAGATTTCTATCAGATCCAGCTCTTTTTCTTTGGCCATTTTCAGCGCTTCAGCTAACGGCAAGACGCCAAGATTGTTGCCTGTTTCATCTATGACCCGCAATTCAGGAGCGGTTATTTTTTCGTTTGTCTTAATCAATATCTAAAGATAATATCAGATTTTATTTTATTTGTATAGAGTAAAGCTGATTAAGATAGATAGTTTGCATTTTTGATATAAATATTACATATTATGATATAATTATAAATGAATGAAACCCATGAGCATTAATAAAGGGAAATACTATAGCTCTATATTGTATTTTGTTAAATATTGTAATAATCGATATTTGGGAGCTACGAAATTAAATAAATTATTATATTATTTAGATTTTATAGCTTTTCGTGACCAGAAAGAATCTGTCACTGGTGATATATATATACATAAACAATATGGACCAGTTCCGTCAAAAGTAGACGAGATTATGACCGAACTTCACGATAAAGGTTTTTTAGATATACAAAAGAGTGAATATAAAGATGGTGAGACTTTTAGTTATAATACCTCCTCAGAACCAGACTTATCATTTTTTAATTCTTACGAAAAACAATTATTATCTGATATTTGTAAAGAATTTAATCTTTGGGATACTGAAAAAATTGTGAATCAGACCCATCTTGAAGCTCCTTGGTTCTATTCAAAACCCTACGAATCAGTTGATTATAAATACTCTAATGACATCGAGTTTTTTGTAAAGTAAGTCCGATTTTGTTTTATGTGGCTTTACAATAAAACTCCAGAGTTTATTCAATGTTCAGAAAAATTAGAATTATCCAAGGAAGTATTAGATGCAATAGAGAGTTGGGCAAAATCCGTTGGTAGAGTACAAACAAATAAACAAAAACGATGTTTTTGTTCTCCTAATAATATATTTGAAATTTGGACAGCTAGGGTTCCTGATCCAGATGCAAATAGGGGGACTAGCGGAGGATTTCGTTTAGTTTATTTTTTTAATATAAAAGAGAGCGCGATATATGTTTCTAAAATCGAGAAAAGAAATAGTTTGGGCGGAAAAACTGAACGTCCAAAAGATCAACAAAAATTTACAGAATATCTTGAAGAATTAAAAAAATACTTACTTAGAGAGCTGGATAATATAGTTTAATCTATTTTTTTGTGGAGACGGCGGGAGTTGAACCCGCATCCGAATCGTTTACGAATTAGAACTGGT
>CAYHXS010000002.1:0-25147 GCA_964360665.1 uncultured Candidatus Saccharibacteria bacterium
TTTTTAATTGATTCCATGTTCTATAAAATTATATTTTCACTAAATTAAAATCTTGATTTTGACCAATATCAAGGCTTGTTGACGAAGGCAGATGGATATCTGCCGAGGAAACATAACGCAGAGATTGGGCAAAATCAAGATTCCCTGCGGGTAAACAAATTTTGCCTAAATTCTTCGTTACTCCTCCTCGCTGCGGTAAAACCGCAAGCTCGTTGTCGCGCCTTGAATTTAAGGTAAAATTTTGTTTATTAATTAGAGAAAATATAGTTTTATAGAACATTGCCATTGGTTAAAAATTTTTTAATTGCTTCCGTTAAATTAAACTCTTCCTTAAGCCCAAAAAGTTCCGTCCCGTGGCCGGCCCCGTCAAAAATAATCAGATGCCGGGTCCTAACTTGCGCCGCCGAATTATAATAAATCTGATTTTGTTCGGCATTATTACCGGTTGTCCGGTTGTCTTTCCTGCTGGCAACCAAAATAAGTTTTTGATTAGCGTCCAGTTTTTTGACCAAAACACCGCTGTCTATTCCCTTATAATCTCCGGGAGAAAGAAACACGCCTCCGCCAATATCACGATGCAATGTTAAAAATTGCAAACCCAGATTTGCCCCGATTGACGCGCCGATAACAGTTGTTTTTTCCGGAACCGCGCCCCTGGTTTTTAGAAATTCCCAGGCCGCTTCCACATCCTTAATGCCCACTTGATGCTGGGCATCGCTGAATTTTTGATAGCCGTCAGGACCGCCGTCCGATTTACCGTGCCCGCGCAGATCAATTGCCAGACTTTCGTATCCTAAACTCCGCATTTCTCCGGCAAACTCGTCCCAGGATTCTTTTGTCGCGGGCATCATATGAATCAAAATCAACCAGCCTTTCGGCCTGGAAACTTCAAATAGGTTCGCCGCTATTTTTACATTATCCGAAGCAATTAAATTAATGTCTTTTGTATTTCCAATCATCGGTAAAACCGAATTTAAACTTATAAAATAAACTGCCGCGACCGCGGCAATTACCGCTATTATTCCAACAATAATTCTCATAAGGACCTATTAATATGTCCTAATTCTACCATTTTTTTAACTTCTTCTTTTTTCAAACTCGCTCCGCCAACCAAAGCGCCGTCAATTTCTTTATACCGCAAATAATCGCCTATGTTTTGAGAATTTACCGAACCTCCATAAAGCACCTTAATTTGTAGTTTTTTGTCGTTATTTTGTAGTAGTTTTTTAATATAGTTTATTGTCTTTAACGCGCTTTCCGGAGTTTCCGGTTCGCCGGTGCCGATTGCCCAGACCGGCTCGTAAGCAATAATAGGGTTTAGGGCATAGGGTTTAGGGCATAGAGATAAAGCAGTTTTTAATTGCCGCTCCAGCACGCTTTCCCGCTGACCGCTGTCTTTTTCCGCCTTAGTTTCGCCAACGCATAAAATCGGTATTAAACCGCCTGCAATTACCGCCTTCAATTTCATGGCAACCGCCTCATCGCTTTCCCCCAACTTATGCCTTCGCTCCGAATGGCCGACAATAACGTAGCGGACACCGAGATTTTTCAATTCCTCCGCTGATACTTCGCCGGTAAAAGCGCCGCCCGCGGATAAATCTCCGCCAAAAATATCCTGCGCTCCCAGTTCGGCCTTTTTCAAAATTTTCGCCGCTTCTTCAATAAAAGGAAATGGCGGGATAACCACGACATTTTTATAATCGCTCGCTTTCGCTAAATCCAAAGCTTCATTGAGCTTGGCAGGATTCATTTTCCAATTAAATGCCAATAATTTAGCCATAAATTTTCTTTCTTATTATATTCCAAATCTTCCGCCTGTCCTCCGGTGTCCTTAAAATATGAATTATTGTAGGCAAAACCGATAGAAAAATAATCAATAAAATTATCGGCAAAAGATATTTATCAATATCCGGAATCGTGTTTCCCAGATAATAACCGATAAAAGGCAAACCAACGCCCCATAAAAATCCGCCAATCAGATTAAAAGACAAAAAAGTCGGGTAATGCATTTTACCTACTCCGGCGAGAATCGGGGCAAAAGTCCTGATGCCTGGAATGAATCGCGCCAATACAATCGCCTTTTTTCCATATTTCTCGTAAAAAACCTTGGCTTTTTCCAAATTATCCTTATGGAAAAATATGGAGTCCTCCTTGGTAAAAATTTTCGGCCCAAACCGATAACCGAACGCGTAACCCACATTATCGCCTAAAACCGCACCGATAAAAATCAAAACTATCAGAAGCCAGATATTTAAAAATCCCTGCGAAGCTAAAACCCCAGCGGCAAATAATAAACTGTCTCCCGGCAGAAAAAAACCGATTAATAATCCGGATTCGGCGAAAACAATCCCGAAAACACCCAAATATCCCGCCGCTTTGATAAACGAAACCAGATTAAACATGTTTAAATTATTTTCTTAAAATTTTCGCCGCCTGGTCAGGATCAATGACATTGATTTCCATTCCGGTTCCCAATTCAAATCCCGCGTAAAGAGTGGATTTCGGAATCACCTCCATGTGCCAATGATACATCTTATAATCATTTTTATCTTTAATCGGAGCCGTATGGATGAAAAAATTATAATCCGGGTCTTTAAGATTTTTTTCAATTTTCACCAGCACTTTTTGCAAAGCTTCCACGGCGTAATCAATGTCCACGTCCAGAGTATTTTCAAAATAAGCCAGATGCTTTTTGGGAAAAATCCTGACCTCAAACGGATTTTTGGAAACAAACGGCGCGAAAGCGATAGCGCCTTTATTTTCATAAACAATCCGCTTTTTATGCTTTTTCTCAAAATCCAGCATAACGCAGTGGACGCATTTTTTTGTTTTTTTGAAATAATCAAACGACCCCCGGAAAGAATGCATCACGTCCGGCGGAATAATCGGCAAGGCAATCATCTGGTAATGCGGGTGAAAAACCGAAGCGCCGGCTTTCGGCCCCCAATTATGAAAAATAACGAGATAGGAAACGCATTTATCGTTTAAAAGCATTAAATACCGGTCACGAAAAGCCTCAAAAACCTGCTGGGCCTCGTTCCGGGACAACCGGCTGAAGTTTTTAACATGATTGCGAGTAATCACCAGGTCATGATGGCCGACTGTTTCCGTGACCAAATAAGGGCCGACGCGCGTAAAATTTCCGCATTTGTTCTGATGCGTAAAAGCCGGAAATTTATTTTCTATAACCTGCAACTGCCAGTCTTTTCCGCTCCCATAAACCAAAATCGGTTTTTCATTGCCGTGAGATTGCGGATTCTCAAATGGGCAGGTTGCTTTCGGGGATGCTTTCCTTTTTTCTCCTTTTTTCAAAAATTGGTCCGGCCGGCTCCCTCTTTTCGGGGAAACAACAATCCAATCGCCGGAAACCAAGTCTTGCCTGAGTTCTGATTTATTTTTTCGCATATATCAATTATATCCTAAAAGATTATAAATTTCACGAGATAAATTTTCCCGTTAAAAAGCCTACTCCTATAAATAGGAGCAGGCGGACATACATATAATCCCAGCGTATTCTATAAGATTATCTATGCAGATAAGGTTATTTTGTCAGACGGTTCCAATAATACCAATCCAAAACATCTTTTCCGACCGGCACCGCGTTCAAACTTCCTTCGCGCGCGTTTTCAATCAAAACTAAAATGGCAATTTGTTTATCTAACGGCGCGCCCACCTCCACTAAAGCTTCGGCGGGTAAATAAGCCACGAAAAAAGCATTGGTCCGGGTATTATTGGCAACCTGCGAACTGCCTGTTTTTCCGGCAACCTGTATTGGCAGATCCGCCAACGCGTAAGCTGTTCCGTAATATTTCCGCACGGTATCTTTCATGCCCTCCTGGACTTCTTTTATTTCTCCGGATAAATCGGAAAAATCCCTGATAACTTCCGGCTCTTTTTTAATAATATGAGGCCGATAAAATTTTCCGCCATTCGCAATAGATGCGATTTGGCTAATCAACTGGATCGGCGTAACCAAAAGGTCACCCTGGCCGATAGTAACATTATAAGTGTCTCCAAAGCGCCAAATGTCATTTTTCCGCGCCTCTTTTTCTTCCGGGTCAGGCAAAAAACCGGAGTTTTCCCCATCCAAATCAATTCCGGTTTTTTCTCCAAAACCGAAAAGTTTCCAGTATTCTTTCAGTTTCTCTATGCCTAATCCTTTCCGGACATCGCCGATATCACCGACGCTTGGCGGCAATCCGCCGCCCACCGCGTAAAAGAAAATATTGCTGGAACGCGCCAAAGCCGCTCGCACGTCCACCCAGCCATGCGCTTTCCAATCCAAAAACCGGCTTGGCTGGTCAGGATTATACGGATTAGGAATTTCCAAAACTCCGGAAGAAAAAACTCTGCTCTGGGGAGTAATCACGCCCTCCTTAAGTCCGGCAATCGCCACCAGCGGCTTTACGGTTGAGCCGGGCGTGTACATTCCGGAAATCGCCCGGTTAAAAAGCGGGCGGAAAAAAGCAGTTAATAAACTGATCCGTTCTTTTTTTGCCGAAGGAACCGTAAAAACATTGCTGTCATAACTGGGTATATTCACCAAAGACAAAACCTCGCCATTTTGCGGATTAACCGCTATTCCCACTCCGACATTCCTGCCCAAAGATATTAAAGCCTGCTGAAGCCGGTTGTAAAAATATTCCTGCAAATCCGCGTCAATCGTAGTATAAATATTCTGTCCATGCCGCGGCGCGTCCAATAATTTCTCGTCAAGAATTTCCCCTTTGGCGTTTTTATACATTAAACGCAAACCGTCTTCGCCGCCCAAAATACCGTCATAATATTTTTCCAAACCGGCTTTTCCGCGAAGATCACCAAGCTGGATCTGGCCGGTATAACCAACAACGGGTGCAAATGCCGGACCACCGATGTAATCCCGGCGGTAATCATCCTGAATTTCCAAAGCCGGAATGTCCAATTTTTGTATTTCCGAAACCTGCGCCGAAGAAATATCTCGCCCCAAAGTAATCAAAGCGGTTTTCTCTAGGTCGGTTTTATCGATGATTGACATTAAACTCTCTTTATCAGTTTCCAAAATTCCGCTTAAAGAATCCGCCATGACGTTCAAATTAATTTTTTGGCGTTTCGCCAAACCGGCATTCAACACCAAACGGAAAGCCGACTCGTTGCGCGCCATTACTTTTCCAAAACGGTCGTAAATCAACCCCCGCACCGCCGGCAAAGTAAGCGGCTGAGTGACGTTCATTGCTGAACGCCTCTTATAAAAATCACCTTTTACAACGGAAAGATAAAAAATACGGCTAAAAAAAATTCCGGCAAACAAAAACGCCACGCCTCCCATCAGTAAAAATACCCGCCGGGAAAGCGGCAATTCCAAAATATCCAAATGCCTTGCCTGGGTTTCAATAATGGCATGCTCCAGATCAAACTCCAGCTTCATACAAAGTTAAATGTTAATCTCTCTCGGCCGAAGCGGATTATTCACAATGTTGTAATATTTATCAAACTGTTCAACGGCAATACCGGCGCCGCGGGCAACCGCCGTCATCGGGTCATCAATTATTTTTACCGGCACCAGCAATTCTTTTTCCATCAGTTTATCCAAATTTTTCAACAAGCTCCCGCCGCCGCACATGTACAGACCGTTTTTAAGCATATCGCCGACTAATTCCGGCGGAGCGGTTTCAATCACCTCGCGTACGGATTCCAGTATCATTTTCAATGACCTGCTGATAGCCAGACGAATATGGCTGTCTTTCAGCAATACTTCCTTAGGCAAACCAGTCGCCATATCCCTTCCCCGGATGGCAAGTTCCATTTTCTGCTCAGGCAGAGCGGAACCGATAACCATTTTTAACTCTTCGGCAGTCGGTTCTCCGATTGCCAGTTTAAATTCCTCCCTGACAAATTTAATAATATCGTCATTCAATCTGTCGCCGGCAATTTTCAAACTTTTCGCCGTAACAATCCCGCCCATGGAAATCACCGCGATTTCCGTAGTTCCGCCGCCGATATCCACGATAAGATTCGCAGTTGGCTGGTCAATGGGCAAACGCGCCCCAAGCGCGGCCGCCAGCGGTTCTTCCAAAACATAAGCTTTTCTCGCTCCGGCGCCGATAACCGCGTCTTCCACGGACTTTCTTTCCACCTCGGTCAAATTAGTTGGCACGCCGACTACCGCGCGGTGATAATGCAAAAAATTACCTTCCGCGCCTATTTTTTTGAAAAAATATTTCAACATCTCCTGCGTCATTTCAAAATCGGAAATAACGCCGTTAACCAGCGGCCTGATAACGGTAATATGCGCCGGCGTACGGCCAATCATTTTTTTTGCTTCCTCGCCGATTGCCAGCACCTGGCCGGTCTTATTGTTAACCGCGGCAACAGACGGCTCATTAATCACAATTCCCCTCCCGCCGACATAAATCAAAGAATTGGCCGTTCCCAGATCTACGCCGATGCTTTTTGAAAAATAATCAAAAATGTTTTTCATTTTTTATTTCAATAATTTTCCCAATTGCGTAATGGAAATTAATTTTGCTGATTTTTCCGAACGCTTTTTCACTTCAATCTTTTTTTCTTTTATTGTTTTTTCACTGACTATCAGCCGTAGCGGCGCCCCGATTAAATCCGCGTCATTCAGTTTTTCTCCGGGAGATGCCGTTCTTTCGTCATATAATACCTCTGATTCGCCAACGAGTCCAGCAGCGATTTTATAAACTTTTTCCGCTTCTTTTCTGACTTTTTCCGAATCTCCCAAGACAACTAAATGAACCCGAAATGGAGCAATAATTTCCGGCCACAAAATGCCTTTTTCGTCATTATATTCTTCAACTAAAGTTCCCAAAACCCGGGTTGGGCCGATTCCATAAGAACCCATAATCACAATCTGCCGGTCGCCTTTTTTATCCAAATAGAACAGGTTAAAAGCATCGGAAAATTTAGTGCCGAGCTTGAAAACATTGCCGATTTCAATGCCATGATCCATTTTAATGTTTCCCTGCCTGCCGGCAGGCAGGGCTTTTTTGCAGTTCGGGCATTTACCGCCGTGGCCGTCCTGAAAAATTTCCTTATTCTGCGCCCAATCACAGGAATCGCAATAATAAACCGTATCTTCCCCGGCCGGATTCAGAACCTGAAATTCATGCGTATATTCTTTGGTAAAAGCGCCGCCGCTCGCTTCCACGACTTTTGCCTTCAGGCAAAGCCGGCTAAAGATTTTTTTATAAGCGCCGATTACTTTTTCATAATAAGCGTCCAAATCTTTTTTATCGGCGTGAAAACTGTATAAATCCTTCATTAAAAATTCCCGTCCGCGCAAAATTCCAGCCTGCGCCCGCGGCTCGGCGCGGAATTTCATTTGAATCTGGTAAACGGCTTTCGGCAAATCCTTATAAGAACTGATAAAGTGTTTGGCGATTGAAGAAATGACTTCCTCGTGCGTCCAACCGAGGCCGTACTGCAAATCGCGCAAATCTTTCAGATTTTCCCCTGTTTTATAAATAATATCCACATCCCAGCGTTTTGATTGCTCCCAGTATTTCTTATGCACCAAAGCCGGCATTAAAAGCTCTTCCCCGCCAACGGCGTTCATTTCCTCCCTGATTACCTGATTGATTTTATTTAAAACCCTAAAACCAAGCGGGAGCATGGAATAAACTCCTGCCGAAGATTTGCTGATAAACCCGCCCTTAATTAAAAATTTGGCGTTTTTTGATTCTTCGCCTTCGGGCAGGTTTTTAATTGTTTTTGAAAATAATCGCGACTGCCGCATAAAGTAATATCTAACTAATTTTATCAATCCCTACCACAAAGTCAAAATGTCTTTCAGGGTAACCAACAGAATCAAAGCCAACAAAAACATAAAGCTGGCGCCGGTAACGACAAACTCCGTTTTTACACTGACAGCGCGGCCGCGAATTTTTTCAATCGCCAAGAAAAGCAATTTTCCGCCGTCCAGCGCCGGAATCGGAATAACGTTAAAAACCGCCAAATTCAAAGAAATCAAAGCCAAAAGCTGGACAAAATATATCAGGCCGTCTTTGCTCGCCTGAATTGCCATTCCGACAATGCCAACCGGTCCGACGAATTTATCAATTACGCCTTTTTCCGTGAAAATACCCGCCAACAAACCGAATACTCCCTTAATAATTTCCCCTACGGCCTTTAAAGACAAAACTAATCCTTCATACAAACTCCGGAAAAATCCGGTTTTCGGAATACCGGTTTCCGCCAGATAAATCCCTAAATTACCCTCCCCTTCCGGCACTTTTACGCGCGGCGTCACCTTTATTTCCAAATCTTTGCTGTCCCGCTTAACACGCAAAACAACTTCTCTTCCTTTGTTTTCGTCTAAAAATTTCACCAATTCCGCAACAACCGTAAAATCGGAAATCCGGTCGTTTTTCATAATGCCGGCTTTTTCCGCCAAACCGCCCCCCTTAACCTCGGTTATCATCAGCGATTGCGGCACGCCAACCATGAAAACCGCCGAAGTCAGAAACCATCCCAAAATAAAATTCATCAAAACTCCGGAAACAACAATAGCCGTCCGCTTCCAAATTTTTTGGTGGCTGAAGCTCCTTTTTTCGTCTACAACGGTTTTTTCTTCAAAATGTCTTTCGCCGTAAATTTTCACGAATCCGCCGAACGGCAGCCAGTTGAAACTGTATAAAGTCTCGCCGATTTTCCTGCTCCATAACCGCGGCGGCAGTCCGAAACCGAATTCTTCCACCAAAAGCCCGAAAAATTTAGCGGCAAAAAAATGGCCGGCTTCGTGAATAAATACCAACAAGGACAAACCTAAAATAACGATAACAATTGGCAATAATTCAAACATATTAAAATAATAACATAAAAAATCACCCTCCAAAGGAGGGTGAAATATAATTCATTTAACAGACATGCGCCTGATGTCGTTAAAAGTAGTAAACGCCAACAGCAATAAAACTAATCCAATACCGACCATCTGCCAAATCCGCATAAACTTCTTGCTCGGTTTAATGCCGGTCAGCATTTCAAAAATAACCGGGTAAATCTGCCCGCCGTCAAAAACCGGAATCGGCAATAAATTAAACAAAAACAGCGAGAGGTTAATTTGAATAATCAGAAAAATCAGTACTTCAAAGCCCTGCCGCGCCGCTTCACTGGAAATCTGATAAATCATAATCGGTCCGCCGACGGAATCCGCCGACGCCTTTCCTTGAATTGCCTTGCGGATGAAACCGAATAATTGTTTCAAATCTTCCGATAATCTCCTATAACCTAAATTAGCAGCGGAACGGATACCCTTACGGACAAAATTAAATTTCGGAGAAACACCGATTACGCACTTACCCTCTCCGCTCTCATTATCTAATTTCGGAACAACAATAACAGAAATTATTTTTTTATTTCTTTCCAGCAAAAAACGCAGGGGCTTACCATTGCTTTCTTTTATTTTTAAAACCACTTCTTCCCAAGCATTGATTTCTTGCTCATTAACGTTAATTATTTTATCGCCAATCAATATTTCCGATTGACTTGCCGGCGAATCCGGAAAAATATACTGCAATTCCGTAGTAGGAACAGCTAATCCTTTTATCCAAAATAATCCGATATACAAAACCAAAGCAAGAAAAAGGTTGGAAAACGGCCCGGCAAGAAATGTCAGGAGCCTTTTCCATGGCGCTATTGCTTCCATATACCGTTCCGGATAATAGGGTTCATGGAATCGCTTAAATTCCTCCGGCAAATCTTTCTGTAAGGGCATTACATAACCGCCGAGCGGAAACAGAGAAACGCGGTATTCCGTCTCGCCAAGTTGCGCTGAAAAAATCCTGGGTCCAAATCCGAAACAAAACCGGATTACTTTTACGCCAAACAATTTCATTGTCAAAAAATGCCCAAACTCATGGAATCCAACAACTACACCCAAAACAAACAGAAAGGCCAGCGCGCTGGTCATTTCAACCTCTATTAAATTTTCAAGGTTATTCTTATAGTAACACCAAACTCGCCCCGCCTGCATCTCTGACGGCACCAGAGTCCGCTTGCTCCTGCGGCAAGCGGCTCCTATATCTCGGCGCCAAAAACCTATAAGCTTACGCCACGGTACCCAGCTTTTGGCGCCTCCGAAATTGCCGCGCGAGAAGCAAGCAGGGCTCGTTTGACCTTTTAACAAAAATCCCGTATTATATTAACGCTCAACATTGTTCACGGAAAAAGGAGGAAGCGTGCAAGAAAAACAGGTAACGAAAAAGAGCATTCCCGCGTGGCTGGAAGGATTGCCAAAGTCGTGGGACAGCAACATATCCGTACTTTACAAAAACGGCAAAAGCAGCCTGCAAACCAAAGAGTGCCCCAGCGGCTTCATTTATATAGATCTGGAACGCAATCAAATCCAGCTCCATCGCACATCCAAGTCCCCTAGAAAAGAAGCTGAGTACTTCATTCATGAAATAGGCCTCATAAACATGAAGGGAATTGTCTACATCTGCGTCAAAGACTGTCAAACGGGAAAAACAAACTATTTCATGCCAAAGAAAACTGCCCGCCGCGTTTAATTTACAAAAGCCCCTCCGACGTTACGTCAGAGGGGCTTTCTCAATTCAAATATCTATTCAAAAATTTCTTTCAATTTATTGTCCAAAAGCTGTTCTATTTCTTTATTTATTTTATCCACTAATTTCTGAACTTCTTCTTTTTGTTTAAAAGCCGCGTCTTCGGAAAGTTTTTTATCTTCTTCCATTTTTTTGATTTCTTTATTGGCTTCATCACGCGCGCCCCGGATTCTTATACGCGTTTCCTCGGTCATCTTTCTTATCAATTTTTCAAATTCTTTTTTCCGCTCATCAGTCAAAGACGGCAGATTAATCCTGATTAAATTACCGTCCGTATTGGCAGTCACCTTCAACGCCACCTCAATGGCCTTGGCAACCGTATTTACAGCAGCCTTATCCCACAAACTTATACTAATTTCTCTTGGCGGCGCCACTGAAATGGAACCGAGCGCCTTTACCGGCATTTGCTGGCCATAAACTTCAACTTTAATGTCTTCCACCATGCGCGGAGACGGCCTGCCGCTCCGGATAGTCTGAAACTCGTTTTTTAAATTATCCGTTCCGGATTTTAATTTTTGCTCTAAAACTTTTATATCCATTTTATTTATAAAGGCAAATTTGCGGCAAAAAATAAAGAAATATGCCGCTAAAAATAACTAATACGGCTAAAAAGAAAGCTTTGTCCATGGATTTTATTTTAATTAATTGCTTCCAATTGTATCCTCTTATTCACATTATAACTTTTTATCAGAAAAAATCTATTTAAAACCGATTTCAGCGTTTTCCAGTTTTTCAATTTATCTTTTTGCAGATTCAATATCAATGATTCAAAAAATAAATCCAATAATATCGGGACTTCTTTCTGCTCTTCAACCAATTCTTTAATTAATTTTGACTTCGCGGAACCGCTCAAATGCAGGAATTCCCGCGCTTTTTTCTCCGCTTCCCGGGTCAAATTATCATTCAGCAAACGGAAAGCGCGCCCGGGCCGGCCAAAAGCCGAATCAATGATTTTTTTGTCTTTTGTCACGCTCAACATTTCACTATCCGATAATCTGCCGAAATAAATTTTCTGCAAACGGGATAACAGCGGTGGAAACAAATTTTCCGGCTGGCTGGCAATTAATATTAAAACCGAATGCTCCGGCGGTTCTTCGGTAATTTTCAAAATCGCGTTTTGCGCCTGCGGCGTTAAATTTTCGGCATTATTTATTACAACAACCCTTTTTGGGGAAACAGCCGGCTTTTGCCATAAAAAATGTTTTATTTCCCGCATCGCGTCAATGCCGGATGCGTCTTTCAAAATCAAAGAATCCTGAAGCGGGCGGGAAGCTGGTTCAAATTCTCCACTTTCCAAAAGATTCGCCAGATGCCCCGCGAAATAAAATTTCCCGACTTCCGGCTCGCCGAAAAAAATATAGCCGTGAGCCAGCCGGTTGTTTTTAACCAGATTCTTAAAATCCCTCACCAAATCCTGATGGCCGATCATCTTTTATTCAACAAAGTCCTCTTATAAACATCCAGATGGTCCAAAATAATGCCCGCGCCTTTAGCAACGCAGAAAAGCGGCTCTTCGGCGATATAAGTCTCAACGCCGGTCATTTGTTTGAAAAAATCATCTATATAACGAAGTTGGGCGCCGCCTCCGGAAACAATAATCCCCTTTTCCATTATATCCGCCACCAATTCCGGCGGAGTTTCATTAAACACATTCCGCACCGAAGAAGCAATGTCAATCAAATGCTGATTCAGCGCTTCGGCGACTTCGTGGGAATTAACAGTAATATCTTTCGGCAATCCGGTAATCATATCCCGCCCGCGAATCTGCATTTCCAGCCGCTCCTTTGACGGCAAAGCAGAACCAATTTCAATTTTAACCATTTCCGCGGTTTGTTCGCCGATGTGAAGCGCGTATTTCTTTTTTATATAATCAATAATCGCCTGGTCAAACTTATTTCCCGCCACCCGCAAACTGGACCAGGAAACTATTCCGCCCAAAGAAATAACCGCCACCTCGGAAGTGCCCCCGCCGACATTGATAACCATGTTTCCGGAATGTGAATTAATGGGTATGCCGGCGCCAAGCGCCGCAAGCAGCGGCTCCTTTACTATGTATGCCTCTCCGGCTCCGGCTTCTTTAGCCGCGTTAATAATCGCCCGACGTTCAGTCGGCGTAATGCCGGCCGGCGCGGAAATAACCACATCCGGACGCACCAAATTAAACGCACCAGTGGCTTTGGCAATAAAATATTTCAGCATGGCCTTGGTGATGTAATAATCGGCAATCACACCGTCCTTCAGCGGCCGGTAAGCCGCGATATCTCCCGGCGTCCGCCCAACCATGTCTTTTGCTTCCCTGCCAACCGCCAAAACCGTATTATCGCTTAAACTAAGCGCCACAATCGTGGGTTCATTAATAATGAATCCTTTGCCGGGAACAAAAACAATCGTATTCGCTGTCCCCAAATCTATTCCGATTTTTCTGGTAAACATGTGAAAAATTAATTTATTAATTTTGAGCATCCCGTTGCCTGATTTTATCAGGCCATCGGGATTACATTATTATATTGTAACCCCGATGACTATCGGGGTAAAACGTTTGCTATGGCAAACGTTTTATTTCAGCTCCCAATTCCCGCAACCGGCCGTCCAAATTTTCATATCCCCGGTCAATTTGTTCAATGCCCCCCAGCTCCGTCTGCCCTTCCGCCACCAAAGCCGCGATAACCAAAGTCGCTCCGGCCCGCAAATCCAGGCTTTCAATTTTCGCTCCGTGCAAAACCACGGGACCTGTTATGAGAGCGCGGTGCGGGTCCAAAATAACGGCATCCGCTCCCATTTTTTTGAACTCATCAATGTATTTTAATCTACCTTCATATAAAGTGTCAAAAATGAGCGAGGCGCCGCGCGCCTGGGTAGCCAGCACCCCGAAGGGCGCCTGCAAATCAGTCGGCAGGCCCGGATACGGCATAGTCTGAATTTTTACGGAACGCAGAACCGATTTCGGCCCGTCAATTTTCAAAACCTTATTTTCCAACCGGAAAACCGCGCCGAATTCTTTCAATTTCTGGAGCGGAAATTCCAGATGGCTTTCTTCAACACCATGGATATTTATTTTGCTTTTAGTCGCCACGCCCAAAATCGCCAGAGTTATCGCTTCAATGGGATCGGAAATAATCGCGTGTTCAACCGCCTTTCCAGTTTTTTCAGTTGAACCGATTTTAAATGAATGGGATGATATCTGTTCAATGCCCGCTCCAATTTTCCGCAAAAAATCAATCAAATCAAAAACATGGGGTTCAAGCGCCGCTAATTTAATTACAAACGGATGCGAAAATCCGAGCATGAGCAAATTTTCCGTGGCAGTCACGCTAAACTCCCGCAAACACACCGAGTCCGATTTTAACCTGTCCAAACTTATATCGTAAACGCCCGTACCCTCATCCAATTCCACTTTCGCGCCTAAATCACGCAAAGCGTCCAAATGGGTGTCAATCGGCCGAACGCCAATTTTACAACCGCCCGGCGTCACAAATTTCATCCTGCCGAATCTCGCCAGCATTGGTCCGATTAAAAGAATTGACGAGCGAATCTGGCATACCAGCTCTTGATTCAAATTTTCAGGGTTCAAATCGTCATTGCGGATTTCAACGCTATTTTCCGAAAGCCACTTCTGTTTTGAACCCAAACTTTTCAGAATTTCCAGCATTTTCAGCACATCGCCGACTTTCGGAATATTGCGTAAAACGCACAGCTCTTTTGTCAGCAGTGTGGCGGCGATAATCGGCGTAGCCGAATTCTTAAATCCTTTGACAAAAATATCTCCTTTTAAAGTTTTGCCTCCGTTGATAATAAACTTCACATCATTATAATATAATTGAATCTAAGTTATGACAATAAAAATCAGAAGGGTCCTATTTTACGGTCTTACTCTCACTTTCTTTGTCGTTGGCGCGGCAACAGTTTTTTATTCCAATGGCTGGCGGTTTGACTGGGAAACTTTTGCCATCAGCAAGCTAGGTGCCATTTATTTTAAAAACCTGCCTCCGGATTCCAGCGTGACAATAGAAAAAACCAATATCAAATTTGAACCGGGCATACTAAAATCCGGGCTTTATGTGGCGAACCTTTTTCCAAAAAATTATCCGGCCAAAGTCGTTAAAAACGGCTATCAGGTCTGGTTCAAAGAAATCTCCGTCAAACCGTCTTTGGTAACTGAAATTCCCCAAATTGTTTTGGTGCCGGAAAAATTAATCTTTGAAAAACCAATAGCCGAAAAAATCGCGGATTTCTGGCTAGGGCCGGAACATTTTGTTTTGCTTAATCAGGACGGCAACCTTTTGTTTAATGGCAAAAAAATCGCCGGCCAAGAAATTTTATCCTGGTCTGCTGATGGAAAATCCGCTCTCACCAAAGGCGGTAATAATTATTTTGCCGTTGACCTGAATAATCTTTCCAAAAGCGCCCTGGCCGGGCAGGCCGTCAATCTGAGCCTGACGTTCAATAATCTCAGAAAAAATCTGGGCAAAAAAGATTCCTCCGCTATCCAGACAATCCATTTTTACCCGGAAAATAACAACAAATTCCTGGTAAAAACCGCCAATGACATTTATTCATTAGACCACAAAAAAATGAGTCTGACGCCTCTTCACCTGGATGAAATCGGATATTTCACTGAAAGAGACGGGGAAATGATTTTCTCGCGCGGAATTAAAGCTTACGTTTACAATCTTAATTCCGGCTCGCCTGAACCGCTGGCGCTGGCAAAAGAAAACAATTCCAAAATAATAAACATCGGGGTTTCACCCTCCGACAGATACCTGTCTTTTTTGAGCGAAGACGGGACGCTGCAGATTTTTGATGAAGACGCGCAAAGCGCGAAAATCATTGCCAGAAACGCAAAATCATCCGCCTTTTCCCCCGACTCCAAAAAAATAGCTTTTCTCAGCGGCAACAAGGAAATAGTGATTTACAATTTGACAGCCGATGAACAAGAACTGAAAAACAAACGCCAAAAACAAACCATCATACTCAATATCGGCGCTACTGAAAATACCTTGTTCAACTGGCATAAAGACTCCCATTACCTGTTTGTAAAATATCCGGATGCGCTTTATCTCCTGGAAGGAGACGCTTTTCCTCCTATCAATTTCCAGCTTATTGATTCTTCAAATCAAAAATACGCCTATCATCCGGAAACAGAAGTTTTATATCTGCTTAAAAACAACTCTCTCTACTCAATTATTTTTTAACGGACCTCAGCCAAATAATTCCGGCAACCAATCCGCCAAACAAATCAAAAAATAGGTCTGATAAAGTATCGTCTAATGTCAAACTAAAAATCGGAAATCCGGACAATCGGAAAAAATAATATACCGTCAAATATTCATAAAACTCCCAGAATAACCCTATTAAACCCGCGAAAGACACGATAAACAACAAAAAGACCGGTCCTTCGGGAATACTCAGGACCTTCGGCTTATTTTCTTTCCAGGACGGCAATTCTAATTTTCTCTGAAAAAAAATAAGGAAGATTGACGCCACCAATACTCCTCCGAGGAAATGCATTAACATATCAGACCAGAACAATCCCTGAAACCAGGCAAATCGGCTGTATAAAATCTGGCCCAATAACAAAATAACGGCGACAACAAAAATAAATTTTCTGTCGGATATAAACATTAAAATAGTTTCTCTCTACCGCTTCGCCCACTGCGGAGCCCTCCGCGCTTTTTTCAAGCCGTATTTTTTACGCTCCACCATCCGGGAATCCCTGGTTAAAAAACCCGCCTTCCTAAGCCCTTTTCTAAGTTCAGCGTTGAACAAAACCAAAGTTCTGGCAATGCCGTTAGCCAATGCCGTAGCCTGACCATGGATGCCGCCGCCACTTATTTTGGCGGTAATGCCGACTTTTCCTTCCAAATTCGCAACTTCAAACGGCTTCATTATTTCGCGCTGCAAATTTTTATTCTGAAAATAATTTTTAAAATCTTTGCCGTTCACGATTACGCCGTTGTTCTGATTCGCAAAAAGGCGGACTCTTGCCAAAGCGGTTTTCCTGCCACCGGTGGATTCAAAATACCTGTCCACTTTGACTGGTTTTTTATCTTTTTTTATTGTTTCTTTTTTGAGTTCTTTTTTAATCATAATTTAATTACTTAATTTCCAAACGGAGCATCCGTTTACGCCTTAAAGTGTTCTTGGGAAGCATCCTTTCCACCGCCATCCGCAAAACTTTAGCCGGATCTTTTTCAAAAACCTCCTGTAAAGTTTTGGAATATAAATGCCCCATATATCCGGTATGGCGATAATATTTTTTTTGAACCAACTTTTTTCCGGAAAAAACCATTTTCTTAATATTAGCCACGAATACTTTGTCCGCTCCCGCGAGACGAGGCTCATAATAAGCGCTTTTTTTGCCCTGCAAAATCATAGCTATTTCCGAAGCCAATCTTCCCAATATTTTATTTGTGGCGTCAATTTTATATTCCATAAGCAATGCTTTATTTAACAAATTCAATTATTGCCTGTTTTGCCGCGTCGCGCTTCCGCACTTTGGCGGTCTTTAAAATTCTCAAATATCCGCCGGGCCGGTTCTGATATCGCGGAGCGATTTCATAATATAACTTTGAAGCGGCGGCTTTCGGCAAACGGGAAAGCAACAAACGGAAACTGGCCAAATTCTGTTTTTTGGCAAGCGAAACCAGCCGTTCCACTAAAGGCCGGAGTTCTCTGGCGCGCGCGTCAGTCGTATTTATTTTCTCTTTCATGATTAAATTGTGTTCCAGAGTTTTTAGGAAAACCTTCCGCTTCCCCCGGACCCTGCCGAATTTGCGATGCATTATTTTTTTGATTTTTTAACCGTTTTCTTTTTCGCGGCTGTTTTGTTTTTTTTGGCTTCCGGTTTTTCGGAAACAACGGCCTCGGCTTCTTTAACTTCAATCTGGGAAATCTTGTCAAAATGGTCTTTTAAAATATTACTGGCTTTGTGCAAAGCTGACGAAGGAGTAATGCTGCCGTCGGTAGTAATGGAAATTATCAGGCGGTTATAATCGGTCCGCTCGCCCACGCGCATATTTTCCACGGAAAAATTCGCCTTAACTACCGGCGAAAAAGCCGCGTCCAAAGCTACTGTGCCGATTGGAAGTTTTTCCGCTTTTTGCGATTCCACCGGAACAAACCCCAATCCGCGCTCCACCGTCAGTTCCATTTCCAGTTCGGCGGATTTATCGGATAAAACGGCAATCGGGGCATCGGGAGTCACCAATTCAACATTCGCGTTAAGTTCAATATCCGAAGAAGTAATCACCTTTTCGCCCTTAACTTTTAAAGTCAGCGTTTGCGGTTCGTCGGTATGAAGGCGAAAACGGATTTTCTTCAAATTCAAACCGATTTCCACGACATCTTCCACAACGCCAGGAATAGTGGAAAACTGATGCCCAACTCCCCTAATTTTAAATTGAGTAACCGCTGCTCCCGGCAAAGACGAAAAAAGCACGCGGCGCAAAGTATTGCCAACAGTAATTCCATAACCTTTATAAAGACCCTCAACCTCAAATACTCCCTCGGTATTGGTTTCCGAAACTTTTTTTATAATCACTGATTCGCTTAAATAGGCAAATTGCATATTATATAAATTTTATTAATAATAATTTTAATTTTTATTTTGAATAATAATCAACGACCATATTGACGTCAAAAGGCACTTCTATATCTTTTGGCAAAGCCACCATTTCCCCTTCCAATTTATCCGCATCAATCCGCAGCCAAGCCGGCGCTTCGTATTTTTTTAATAATTCACCGATACCTTTCAAGACCGGATGGTCCTTTGATTGCGGCCGAATGGAAATCCTATCTTTGATTTTCACCAAATAAGACGGGGCAGAAACTCTTTTTCCGTTAACTAAAATATGCCCATGGCCGACCAGCTGCCTTGCCACGGAACGTGATGCCGTTAAACCAAGGCGGAAAACCACATTATCCAATCTCCGTTCCAGCATCTGAATAATCAGGTTACCGGTTAAACCGGGATTTTTCATAGCAGCGGAAAAAATGTTTTTCATCTGAGTTTCCCGTATTCCATAACTGGCTTTGATTTTCTGCTTCTCCGCCAATTGCTGGCCAAATTCGGAAAGCGCGCGACGGCGCGCCTGACCGTGAAGGCCCGGGCGGTACGGCCTTTTCACCAAAACGCATTTTGGAGAATTACAACGATGGGCTTTCAAGAAAAGCCTGGTTCCCAACGCGCGTTCTTTTTTTTCTTTGGTATTAAACATAAAAATTTTATACTCTCCTTACCTTCTTCGGCCTCGGGCCGTTATGCGCAATCGGCGTAATATCCCTAATGGATAAAATATTAAAACCCTGATTAGCCAAAGAACGGATAGCCGAGTCCCGTCCGCTGCCTACTCCGGTAACAAAAATTTCAATGCTGGTAAGGCCGGTTTTTTTCAATTTTTCCGCCAGAGCGGCAATAATCTTTGAAGCGGCGAACGGCGTGGCTTTTTTCGGACCGGAAAATCCCAGAGATCCGGCGGACGCCCAGGATAAAACATTGCCCGCCTCGTCGGTCACCGTGATAATCGTATTATTATAGGAAGCTTTAATATAAACATTTCCCTTCTGGATATTTTTGCTTGAAGAAGATTTATTGGAAGCCTTAGAAATTTTTTCTTCCAATTTATCCTTTTCCTTCAACGCTTCTTCCTGTGTTTGTTTTATGACTTTTTTCTTTCCCATAAATAAATATAGTTTACTTCAATTCGCTCTTACGTTTGCCGCTTCCGGCGGTTTTACGGACATTGCCGCGGACAGTGCGGGAATTTGTCTTGGTCCGCTGGCCGCGCACCGGCAAATGCCTTAAATGCCTGATGCCGCGGTACGCCTGCAATTCTTTCAACATATTGATGTTTTGTTTTATCACCTGCCTAAGTTCGCCTTCAATTTTAAAATTCTTTTCTATGAATTCTTTAATCTTGCTTACCTCGTCCTGTGTCAGATCTTTCGCCCGCTTGTTTTCATTGATATGCGTGGCGGCTAAAATTTTCTTAGCCAAAGAACGGCCGATGCCGTAAAGATACATCAATGAAATTTCAATTTTTTTATTATCAGGAATATTTACGCCGATTATACGCATATATATATTTAAAATTCTAACCTTGCCTTTGCTTATGTTTTTTAATTTTACATACGATAAACACGCGGTTCTTTCTCCGCACCGCTTTACAATCCTTGCAAACTGTTTTTACCGATGATCGTACTTTCATGTTTATTAAAGCCTCCTGACAATTCTTCCCCGGCGGTCATCATAAGGAGTCAGTTCCACAAGCACCCGGTCACCCGGAAGAATTTTTATGTAATTCATCCGCATTTTTCCCGAGAGATGGCCAAGAATTTCTTTACCTTCGCGCGTCTTAAGACGAAACGAAGCTCCGGGAAGGGCTTCTTCAACAACCGCCTCTGCTTTAATGGTGTCTTTAGGGGAATTCACTTAGTTTATCTTACGCAATAATAGAAAAAAGTATAGCATCAAATAGCCTCATAAGTCAACTATCCGGATAGCCGCCGTTCTATTCCACCACGATTTTAATTTTATCCGGAGAAACCGGGACCCGTTTAACCCAGATCGGCCAAAGCGAAACGGTTACGCTTTCAATTCCCGGCAAACCCGAAAGTGAGAACTGGAGCTCATTTTTAGACTTTCCGGCAAGCCTTGAACGCAATCCGCCAATATCAACTTTTTCCGCCAGAACCGCGTTAAAATTAACAGGAAAAGTCAGTTTGCCTTTTTCAAAATCAATGCGCGCCAGTCCGAATTCCAAAGTATAATTCTTCACCTCAAAATTATCTCCAGCGTCGTAAATAACACGCTTAACCAACAAATCCTTGACATCGCTTTCCTTGAACGCGATTGCCGACATTTGCGCTTCGCTGAAAACTCCGAATTGGCTGTCTTCGCCGGCATCAGTATCAACTTTCTGGCTGATAACGCTGTAAGAAGTCGCTCCGTCAACGATTTTAAATTCCTTGGGAATCTGGGTGATTAGTAAAACTTTTAAGCTGTCTCTCAAAGACGTTCCGGCGTTTTCTTTCGCTTTTTTAATGTCGCTGTCAGTCGGGTAAGCCATTTCACCGACAAAACCACCGCTCATATTGCCGGTTGATTCGCCGTAAAACGCCTGATACTTCGGCGTTCCCTTAACAAAACCAGGAATGGTAAAAAGTTTAACTGGTCCGATGTTGTAATCAGGACCAGGCTTATCTGCCACCACCTCCGCTTCAATGCTGGAAGAAATAATTTTCCCATCCGTAATTTTCGCGCCCGGGACGGTAATGCCTTTGGTCAAAAGAAAAATCTTGCCGTCCGGCGTCATAAAACGGGTTTTCACAAGCAAGGGCTGGGGATCGGAGCTATAACTATTGTAAACATTGATTTTTCCAGTCGCTTTTTTCTCCACTTGCCGTTTCCCGGTAGCCGGAAATTTCAATTGGACATTTTTTTTCTGGAAAAAAACCTGCGCCGGAACACTCATCTTCTGGATATCAATCACCGCGGTTTTATCGGCTAAAATAGAATTGTTATACGCTCCATCCTGCTTTTTGGCGGTAATTTTCACGTCTGCTTCCGGCAACACCCTGACAGCGACAAAAACAATCGCCACTGCCACTGCCAGCGCGGCAATTCCGATAAAAACTTTCTTAACGGAACTTCCCGACGGCATTAACAGCCCAAAATTTATTTTAGGAAATCTTATTTTCGGCAAAGAAAATCTCCTGGCAGGCTTTTTAATTTCCATAGGCCTGTTTAGCCGCGCTTCCAAAGCGGCAAATTTATCTTCTACTGCCATTTCCGCTGGTTCTTTTTTATTCAATTTTCCAATAGGTTGCCTTCTTATTTTAATTTGCTGGGGAGCGACAATGTCAGAAAACTGCCGCTTGTTTTTAGCAAAAAACGGATTGACAGACGCCAGGCCGCTCATTTCCGAAAGTTCGGTAATATGGTCGTCAACCGACTCCACGGAAACTCTTTTCCCGATCGCATCCGCCTCCCGTTTCAATAAATAAAAATTACTCAAAGATTCACCGATATGCGCGAAACGCGGAACAACTAAAGTTATGTCGTTGTCGTCCGCCTCAATTATTTTTTCAACGATTACCGCTATTTCGTCACTTTTATTTACAACAATTTTCTTCATTATTATTTAAAAAATACTTGATTAATTTACCAGCCACCTCATTCTCCGATTTGCTAAACGGCTTAAAATATCGTTTTTCGGCAAAAAATCCATTTCCAAAACCGCCCCCAAAAGAGAAACAGGATTTTTCACCGGAGTCGCTGACTTAAATTGTACCTTATAGCCAAGTTTTTCGGTAATCATCGATGTGGATAACGACAACAGTTTTACGGATTTTTGAAATCGCGACTGAAAACGGCTGGAATAAACTATCTGCGGAAAGTTTAAAAAGGCATTCAAATAGATGGACGCGCCGGCATCGCCCAGCAAAGATTCTATCCCGTTGGCAAAAACATAAAGTTCTTTTAATAAAAGGGTTTCAAATTTCCTTAAAAAATTCTGAGAAACGCTGCTGGAAACATAGGTGTTAATCATCGCAACCGCGGTCTCCTGGTCAACCTTCAGATAGCGACACAAGAGATTATTCAAAGCATTCCCTCCCCAATCAAAACTGTCATGATGGGATAAGCGGTCTCCCGCCGACACGAACATGGATGTTTGATTGGGAAAAAGGTTAATCGCGTAAAAATTATTACTGCCAACGATTTTGGAAAGCACGTGGCAAAGCGCGGTGCCAGCTTCAGTTATAAAAACCACATTCAGATTCTGGTCTAATTCCCGGATTCCCCTCAGTAATTCTTTGCCGACTAAGGTCTGGCTAAAAAATATTTCCACGGCCCTTGCCTTAAAACCGATGGGGTTTACAACCCGGTGACCATCCAAACGGATGTCACGGATGCGGACATCGCTTAAAATAACATCAACATCGTCAATGCCCATTTTTTGGGCGACACGCCAGCGGTTCTTGTCAAAAAATCTCCAGATGGACTGTGAAATAAGGTTATCCAAATCCGCTTCATCAATAATTTCCCGGGAGTTCTGGCGAACCAGAGAAACCGAGGAGTGCGTCGTGGTCGCCAAAGTTGAGTCCAGACTTAAAATAACTTTATACTTCTCCAGCTTTCTGATTTTCTTCAAAAGCATCCGCGTGCCATGCAAAACATTCGCCGCGGTAAACTCCGGAACCTGGCGGATAAAGTTCTTCAATACCAAAATTTCCCTTTTTTCAGGATTTAATTTCAGAAGCGAAACTTGGACGTAATGATTAAGGATTTCTAAAACAAGGTAGTCCTCCCCTTTAACAAAGAGATTGGAAAAAGCCTCTTTTATGTGATTAAATCCCAACACATTTAAGTATAGCACACCATTCGGCGCCTTAACTATTTGCCTACCAACACCGACTATTCAACCGCCGCTCTTATTCTCCGCACTCCGGCGCCAACAGCTTCTTGTTTAATGATACGAAATCTGCCGATTTTAAAAGTATTGGTAACATGTGGTCCGCCGCAGAATTCCTTGCTAAAAGGTTGCTCCTCTTTGCCAACTGGCGAATCAGAGCCAATCGTGTAAACTTTTACACGATTGGGATATTTTTCCTTGAAAAAATAAAGTGCGTTGGTTTTTTTCGCTTCTTCAATCGGCAATTCCTGATAAGTAACCGGCAGATCTTTTTCCACTGTTTCATTAACTAACGCTTCTGTTTTTTTTAACTCTTCATCGGTCAATTTGCGCGGAAAAGAAAAATCAAAGCGCGTCCGTTCGGCCGTAATGTCCGAACCCATTTGTTTTACTTCCGAGCCAAGCACTTTGCGAAGCGCCGCCTGCAAAAGATGCGTTGCCGTGTGCAAACGGACTACTTTTTCCATCTCTTCTTCGCTGGACGCTTTCAATTCTCCGGTATTCAAAACCAATCCATGCCCGCCGAATTTCTTTTCCATTCCCGCCCGGGAAATTTCCTGGTGTTTTTTAAACTCCACCTCCAAATCTTCTTTTTGCAAATCTTTCACTTTTTCCGGCACCAATTCCTGTAAAAGCTCAAAAGGCAACCCAAAAGTTTCATAGATATAAAAAGCGTCTTTCGCGAAAATCACTTCATATCTTTCAATTTCTTTCACGCCAAGAGCCAATGCTTTTTCAAACTTAGTTTTTTCGTCCATCAACACCGCCAAAATTTCTTCGGTATTTTTTACTTCCGGATAAGCGGCGCCGAAAATGTCTTTTACTATGCCGACTGAAAGCGTAAAAAGTTCCGCGTGAATGTCATATTTAATCCCGTAAACCAAAATCCGGCGGAGCAATCGCCGCAAAATATAGCCCGCTTCTTTATTTAACGGCCGGACGCCGTCCGCAACCAGAAAAATTGAAGCGCGCAAATGGTCAGCCAAAACCCGCAAAACCCGGTCTTCTAAACCCGGCTTAGCTTTTTTAATCATAAAAATCAGCGGCTCAAAAAGGTCTGTTTCAAAAATATTATCCTTGCCCTGCATCACCATAACTAAACGCTCAAAACCCCGGCCGTTATCAATAGATTTCTGTTCCAGCGGAACGTATTTACCGTCCGGCAATTTATTATATTGCATGAAAACATCATTGCCGATTTCCATAAAGCGCCCACAATCGCAATTAGGATGACAAACCGGCCCGAATTTTAAATCATGGGGTTTTCCGAAACAATAAAACATTTCCGAATCCGGACCCGCGGGGCCGGGACCGCCGGTTTCCCACCAATTTTTTTCACGGCCGTAAAGAAAAATTCTTTCCCCGACTTTCGCTTCAATTCCCGCTTTCTTAAACTGCTCCTGCCAAATGCGGATTGCCTCCTTGTCCTGCGGCACTTCGTCGTCGCCCTTAAAGGCAGTCACATAAAGAAGCTCTGGATCAAGCCCAAGCCCTTCTTCCGAAGTAATAAATTCAAAAGATAAAGGAATGGCTTTTTCCTTAAAATATCCCCCCTGGCCGGGCAGGCCCTGGCCGGGCAGGCCGAAAGAAAAATTGCCGAGCATTTCAAAAAAAGTAAGGTGGGTTTTATCTCCCACTTCTTCAATATCCGAAGTCCGAAAACACTTCTGCGCCGATGCCGTATTTTTACTGCCAAAATCACGCATCGGATCCGCCTTGCCGACATAATACGGCTTAAACTGCTGCATGCCGGCAGTGGTCAAAAGCACCGAAGGGTCGTCCGGAATAAGCGAAGCTGAAGGAACAACCGCGTGTCCGCGATCTTTAAAAAATTTCAGGAATTTTTTACGGATTTCCTGCGAATTCATATAAAAAATGTTATCACGAAAATAAGAAACAAAAAAGCGCTCCTCACAGGCGCTTTTTTGAATATCTACCTATTATCCTCTTTTTTCTTAATAGAGCCTATCCCAATAATAATCCCATAACGCGATACTTGCCAATTTTATTCAGAACAAGGAATGAGGCCGTTCAGGCTCTGAGAGCCTTCAGGCTCGATGAGAGGAAATCGTGGTTCATCCACCTTTCCGACGAATGACGCGGTTATGGATAAAGTGGTCTTCAACCACTATTTCGTCGTCGCGCCTTGAACTAATTTATTTATTTCAG
>CAYHXS010000003.1:0-4833 GCA_964360665.1 uncultured Candidatus Saccharibacteria bacterium
CGATATTCCGAGGATATTTTATTCATTAATTATGTGCCGCTGGAAGATTTGCCGGCGTTTTACAATCTGGCGACCGCCTTAGTATTCCCTTCTCTTCGTGAGGGTTTTGGCTTGCCTATACTTGAAGCAATGGCCAGCGGAACGCCGGTTATAACTTCCAATGTTTCCGCTTTGCCAGAAGCGGCCGGAGGAGCGGCTTTGCTAGTGAACCCTTATGACGTAACAGATATAATGAAAGCAATGAAAAGGATGTCGGAAGACGCGGATTTAAGAAAAGATTTGAGCGATAAGGGGTTGGAGCGCGCTAAAATTTTTACGTGGGAAAAATACGCGGAAGGGAATTTAAATGTTTATAGAAAAGTTTTTGGGAAATAGTTGTTATTTTTTTATGAAAATTATTTATATCGCCAATATCAGATTGCCGACTGAAAAAGCTCACGGAATTCAGATAATGAAAATGTGCCAGGCCTTTGCAAACAAGGGCGTGGAAGTGGAATTATTGGTTCCAAGGCGCCGTAACGATTTGAAGCAGGATTCTTTTGATTTTTATAATATTGAAAAGACATTTAGGATAACCAGAATCCCTTGTTTGGATTTTGTCAGTTTTGACGTGGCAAATATCGGATTTCTCATATCCACCGTCAGTTTTTTGATTTGTTCTAAAATTTACTTGTTTTTTAAAAAATACGATATTTTATATTCCAGGGAACAATTATCAGGACTCTTTTTTAGAAATTTTATTTCGGAAGTGCATACTTTGCCTAAAAAGATCGGATATCTTCGTAGGCGCTTATTGAATCGGGCTAAAGAAATTATTGTGTTAACTGATTTTTTAAAAAATGCCCTATTAAGATCGGGAATCGGCGCTGATAAAATTTCAGTTTTACCGGATGCCGTTGACTTGGAAGAGTTTGATATTGATGTTTCAAAAGAAACGGCGCGGGAAAAATTGAAATTGCCGCTGAATAAAAAAATTATTTTATATACCGGCAGCTTTTTTTTATATGGATGGAAAGGAGTTGATGTGCTATTAGAATCCGCGAAAATGCTTTCCGGAAATTATTTATTCGTATTGGTTGGCGGCCATTCGTGGGAATTGAATAAAATTCGGAAACAGTATGAGTTGAAAAATGTAATATTGGTCCCTTATGTTCATCATGCTATTATTCCCTTTTATTTAAAATCCGCCGATATTTTGGTAATTCCCAATAAAAGCGGCGATGAGATCTCGGAAAAATATACTTCCCCGCTTAAATTATTTGAATACATGGCCTCTAAACGCCCGATTATTTGTTCTGATTTACCTTCTTTAAGAGAAATATTAACTGAAAAGGAAGCGTTATTTTTTAAGCCGGACAGTTCTGGAGATTTGGTAAGGGTTTTGCTGGGGAATATTGATAATCTGGCGTTGCTTCAAAAAACAGCCGATTATGCTTTTAAAAAAGTTCAGAAATATACTTGGGAAAATAGAGCTTTGCAGATAAAGAATATATTCGCCGGATTGACAGCAAATTAATTACTTGTTATTTTCATAAGCAGAAGTTCGTTTAAAATAGAATTTGGGAGGGATAATAATGAAAAGCAAGCGTTTGATAATGGTTGGCAGATGGGAATCCATAGAACCGCTGGGAATTATCCATTTAATTGGGATTGCCCATAGGCTTGGCTGGGAAATTAGAGTCCATTTGGTTAAGGAATCGGATTTTAACCCTTTAATTAAAGAGGTTGCCGATTTTAAGCCGGACATTGTCGGATTTTCGATTTGGACGGGTCAGCACAAAAAAGCCTTTGCGGCCGCCGACCGTATCATGAAAATGGGAGTTGGGGTGATTATGGGAGGACCGCATGCGACTTATTTTACCGAGGAGTGCGGTGGACATGCGAATTGGGTGGTGCGCGGCGAGGGTTTCAGGAATTTCCGTTTGATACTTGAAAACAAATTACCGCTTGGCATGCATTTCGACAAAGTGCGTATGGCCGAGGGATTTCCGATTCCTCAGCGGGACATTGTTTATAAACAATACCCTCATCTTGCCGAGAGTCCAATTAAAAGCATTATGTGTTCTGTAGGATGCCCGTTTAATTGTTCATACTGTTTTGCTTCTTGTTATAACAAAATGTACGGGGGATTTAATTTTTATTCGCGGCCAGTTGACGAGGTCATTGATGAGGTACTACGAATTCGTGATAATTATCCGCTGAAATTAATTTATGTCCAAGATGATGTGTTCGGATTGGATATAAATTGGCTGCGTGAATTCACAAATAAATGGAAAACTTTGGTGAGAATTCCATTACACGGGCAAATTAGGCTTGAACTTACGAATAGCGAAGAACGGCTTAATTTATTTAAGGAAGCGGGTTTTACCGGATTTACTTTCGCCATTGAGCACGGAAATGCATGGATAAGAAGATTTGTGCTTCATCGGGCAATGGAGAATAAATTAATCCATTTAGGCATTGAGAAATTGAAGAAACTGGGATTTGCCATTCGTACCGAGCAGATGTATGCCCTGCCTTTTTCCGATATCTTGGGCGACCTGGAGACTTTAGAACTTAATGTTAATTTAAATCCGGACATGATGTGGTCGACGATTTTTGCCCCTTGTTTTGGCACGAAATTGGGAGAAATAGCGGCTAATCTCGGAATATATCGCAGTAAGGGTAGCGACGTCATTAATACTTCATATTGGGAAAGGGGCGTTCTCCACCATATCGTCAATGGAAAGAAATCATTTGAGAAATTGGTTTCTGAACACGCGACTGGCTTAAGGGATAACCCCTTGGCAAGGATGAAGGCTGTATCTACCGGTCTTTTATCCGCGGATGTTTATTACGAAGATGATTTTATGAGAGGTAATAAATCGGGCGCTTTATTCCGGATTGATTATTTGAATTCTTTGGATAATGCCCGGTATTATGACCAGGCAACGATGTTGCAGTGCCTTTCAAGTTGGTCGTCAAAAGTTCACCGGGGATACAAGTTGGTAGCGGACTTCATAAATCTTCCGAAAGAAGAATGGACGTGGCATCGGCTTGGTGAACTTACGGTTAAACACCTTGACGGATTGGGCTTGCGGGACCAGCGTGAAATTTGGCGGCGCGATTTTGTTAAATTATGCGGGGAATCTATGGCGGGGGAAATCCCTAAAGGAATTGAAGATAATCCTTATTATTTTTGTTATTTCCCGGCAGGAACGATTCTTGCTCAGAAACTGCAGCTGAAAGGATTTTTTGAAAGTGGAGATTGGCCGTTACTCAGCGCTATCAGTAGAAATCATTTATTTGAATATGGCTTGTATAGGATTAAACAAGGCAACCCTCCAATTATAGCCCGTTAGGTAATAATATCGCCCATCTGTGAACCAGATGGGCGTTTTAATTGGTCCGTTTTTTGTATATAATTAATGTTTAGATAATTTATCCGGGAAAATATGGACAAACAGTTAAAATTTTTATTGATTTTTTTGGCGTTGGTTTTCGGGGTTAGTATTATTTACTCTTTTTATTTTAGGATTGTTCCTTCGGTTGACGCGGGCGCTTATGACAATATTGCCTGGAATATCGTTCAGGGGAATGGTTATCGGGAATCGGCAGATACGCCGTTTGCGGATGACAACTCAATAGTCAGAGTCGGTCCGGGATACGAATTCTTTCTGGCGGCGATATATTATGTTTTCGGGCATAATTACGCGATGGTCTGGGTTATTCAGGCGTTATTACTTTCTTTATCGGCATTTTTGATTTTTCTTGCCACTAAGGAAATCTTTAAAGACAATTGGAATTTCCTTATAGGAATTTCTGCCGCGATTTTAATCGGTTTTTCTCCGGATTTAATCACTATGCAGGGCATGCTGATGTCGGAAACTCTCGGTGTTTTCTTGATAATTTTAACTACCTATTTATTTTTTAAATATCTTAATAATGAAAGGCAATCCGTTTGGAGAACGGTTTTATTGGCTATAAGTTTGGCTTTGACGGTTTTGGTAAGAACACCGGCTTTATTTCTTGTAATTCCAATGTTTGGTTATTTTATTTTTTATAAAAAATGGAAATCCCTGGCAATATTCATAATACTGCTTATTTTGTTATTTATTCCCTGGGCAGCTAGGAATTATATGATTTTTCGCTCTTTTATTCCGACTAACCTAGCTTACGGCCTTGATTTGGCGGCGGGAAATCATTCCGGAGCAAGCGGGGAGCTGGAGCCCCACGAAATAAGCGGGCAATTGATCGGGCAATACGGCTATGTAAAAGCCAATTCCTTGCTGTTGCGCGAGGCAGTCGGTTTTATATTCAGCCATCCTTTGGAATTTTTAAAAATAACTTTTTACCGGCTGTCAATTTATTTCAGTTTTGCGCGGCCAACCGGGTTTTGGTTCCATCTTAGCGGACTAAGCAGGGCATTAACTCTTTTATTTTCTGCGGTTTATTCCGTGATTATTTTTATTTTTGGATTCTGGGGAATTTGGGGAATCAAGCGGTTAACCGGCGAAGGCAAAGAAAGGGCAAAATATCTGCTTACCTTGCTGATAATGATGCCTTTAGCGGTTATTGGAATTATTGTGGAAACCAGATACAGATTTCTTGTTTATCCGTTTTTTGCCGTTTTTGCCGCTTATGGGATTAATTTGCTGGCGCAGAAAAAAATGGAATGGCGGCCAGCCGTTTATATTGTCCTACTGTTGTCTGCCAATACTCTTTTTGATATTTTCAGGAATTTCGGAAGGATTATTGAAAGAGTCCGCGGACTATAATTTTCCAGGGGGTGATTATTCCTTCCAAAATTATAGACCAGGACATTTTTGATTCTCCGCCGTTGCGTTCTTCAAA
>CAYHXS010000003.1:4933-23338 GCA_964360665.1 uncultured Candidatus Saccharibacteria bacterium
CCTTCTTTTCCGGCACGCTTAAGAATTAGAAGATTGGGGTGTTTGTTCCGGAGGCTTTCCACTGTTTCACCGGTCCCGTCCGGAGAGTTGTCGTCCACAATCATCACGTGATTTTCCGGAAGAAGGGCGAAGATTTTTTCCAAAAGCAGGGGAATGTTATTTTTTTCGTTATAAACCGGTATGACAATAATATTTCTATTCATGTTATATTATAAAGAATTATTAAATGATTTTATATGCGCAAACTTTCAATTATTATACCTGCTTATAATGAAAAAAACACCATTGAGGAAATTATCAGGCGCGTCAAGCTTGTTGATCTTGGGGAGATGGAAAAAGAAATTATTGTCGTGGATGACGGTTCGCGAGACGGAACGCGGGAAATTATCAAAAATATTTCCGGTATCCGTTATATCTTTCATGAAAAAAATTCAGGCAAGGGAGGCGCGGTGAAGACCGGTTTTAAAAATGCATCCGGCGATATTTTGATAATTCAGGACGCGGATTTGGAATATGACCCGGAGGATTATAAAAAAATGCTCGGTCCGATTTTAGGCGGACAAGCGGACGTTGTTTATGGTTCCAGATTTTTAACCAGCGAACCAAAGCGGGTTATGTTTATTTGGCATTTTTTGGGTAATATTTTTTTAACTTTTCTCTCAGATATATTAACAGGGCTGACTTTAACCGATATGGAAGTTTGTTACAAAGCGTTTCGTAAAGAAGTAGTTGATTCCTTTAAAGATAAAATAGCATCCAAGAGATTTGGCATTGAGCCGGAGTTGACAGCCAGGGCGGCAAGGGGAAAATGGAGAATATATGAAGTAGGTATTTCTTATTATGGAAGATCTTATAAAGAAGGTAAAAAAATCGGATGGAAAGACGGAATAGCGGCTATTTGGCATACGATCAGATTTAATTTGTTTGATTAAAAGATAGTTATGAAAAGATTAAATGTTCTATTAATGAGGCCGGATTCTCGGTCTGATGAATTAATTCCGCCGTTTGGTTTGGGTTATTTGATTACGGCCGCCAGGAAGAATCATGATGTTGACCTTTTGGACGGCATAAAAGAAAAACTGACTCCGGATAAATTCGGTGAAATTCTGGCCAAGAAATCGTATGACGTTATCGGTATCCAGATTTTTACTTTTCAGGTTGCGCGGACCAAGGATTATATCAAAAAAATAAAAGAATTACTGCCTAATGCAAAGATAATTTTAGGCGGACCTCATCCGTCTTGCGCTTCTGTAAATATTTTCAGTCTTTTCCCGCAGATTAGTTGGGCTTTCAGGGGTGAGGCGGAAATAGGGTTGGCTAAACTTCTGGATTTAATGGCTGAAGGAAATATTAATAATGAAAATTTAGCGGGCATCCCGGGGCTAATTTGGAGAAATAATGATAAGACCGTAGTTAATCAGCAGTATTTTGTTGATAATTTGGACGAATTAGGATTTCCAAGTTGGGATATTCTGAAACCGAATTCTTACCCCTTGGCTCCTCATGGCGGATTCTTTAAAAATTATCCAATAGCGCCGATTATTACTACTCGCGGTTGTCCTTTTTCTTGCACCTATTGTGCCGGAAGCCTTGTCAGCGGTAAAAAAATAAGGTCCAGAAGCGTTGGTAATATAATAGAAGAAATAAAACTTCTTTATAATGAATATGGTATCAGAGAAATTCATATTGAAGATGATAATTTCACTTTTAATCCGGAGTTCGTCAAGGATTTTTGCAGGAAACTTAAGGAAAATAATTTAAATATAACTTGGACTTGCCCAAATGGCGTTAGATTAGACACTTTAACGGAAGAATTACTTTTAACGATGAAAGATGCCGGACTTTACAGCATATCGGTTGGAGTGGAATCTGGGTCGGAAAGGATATTGAAAGATATGAAGAAAAACTTGACCAAAGAAAAAATCCAGGAGAAGGTTGGTTTAATAAAAAAGTGCGGTTTGGAAGTTTCCGGATTTTTTATTATCGGTTACCCCACTGAAACATTAAAAGATATTATGGAGACAATTGATTTTTCTTTGGAATTAGACCTTAAGAGGGCGGGCTTTTCATTATTTAAACCATTCCCCGGCACAGAAATAACAAGAAAATTAATGGAGAGCGGTGAATTGGAAGAAATGTCCGATGAAGATTGGAGTAAGTTTGTTTTGGCAGATGCGATTTACGCGCCTAGAGGCCTTACAAGAGAACAGATGAAAAAATTGAGAAAAAAAGCTTTAATGCGTTTTTATTTCCGTCCCAAGATAATATTCAAGTTTTTCAGCGAAATTAGAAACTTTAAACATTTAAAATTGGTTTTATTAAGGATTTACAGTTGGTTATTCAAGGCAAAATAAAATGAAAGAAATTTATTTAGATTACGCGGCTGCCACTTATATTGACTTATTAGTTTTGCGGAAGATGAGCCCGTATTTGACCAAGTTATTTGGTAACCCATCTTCTTTGCACGCGGCAGGCAGGAAAGTCCGTTTTGCTATTGAGAATGCTCGCATAGATGTCGCGCGGATTTTAAATGTGGAAAGCAAAGAGATCATTTTTACCGGTTCAGGAACTGAATCGGATAATTTGGCGATTTTCGGAACAGCGCTGGCTAATAAGGATAAGGGAAGGCACATTATTACTACAAAGATAGAACACCCGGCAATAATGGAGGCGGTAAAAAGATTGGAAAAGCAGGGTTTTGAAATTACTTACCTAAATGTTGATTCTGGCGGGTTGATTAATCTTTCTGAATTAAAAAAATCATTGAGAAAAGATACGATTTTGGTTTCTATAATTTATGCCAATAATGAAATCGGCGTAATCCAGCCGATGGCGGAAATCGCGGAAACAATCAGGGAATTCAGGAAAAATAATTCTTCTAATTTTCCATTTTTCCATACTGATGCCTGCCAAGCAGTCGGAGCTTTGGAATTGGATGTTAAAAAAATAGGGGTGGATTTGATGACGCTAAATGGTTCAAAAATTTATGGCCCTAAAGGAATCGGATGTTTGTATGCCCATAAAAACGTAAAATTGGAGCCTATGATAGTCGGTGGCGGCCAGGAGGGTGGTTTACGCGCCGGCACTGAAAATGCGGCTTTAATCATCGGTTTCAGCGAGGCATTAAAATTGGCGGAAAAACTGAAAAATAAAGAATTTAAGAGATTAAAAATTTTAAGAGATTATTTTATTAAAAATGTTTTGAAAATAATCCCGCGCGTCAGGTTGAATGGCGATTTAATTAAGAGACTGCCTAATAATATAAATATTTCAATTGACAGTATAGAGGGAGAGGCAATGGCTTTAATGCTGGATAATTATGGAATTTATGCCTCAACCGGCTCCGCGTGCTCTTCCCGTAAATTAACCCCTTCGCACGTGCTTTTAGCCATAGGGATTTCTCCGGAGCTTGCCCATGGCAGTTTGAGATTTACACTAGGAAGAAAAACAAAAAAAAGAGACATTGAGTATGTTTTAAGGGTTTTACCGGTAATAGTCGAAAAATTAAGAAAGATTTCCGCTATAAAATAAAATGGACAATAATGAGATAAATCAGCAGGAGGATTGGCTTTACAGTGAAATTGTAAAAGACCATTTTTTTAATCCGCGTAATTATTTGGCTGAAGAAAAATATGAGGCGGATGGCTTTGGCACTGCTGGCAGCCCTATTTGTGGGGATTTGATGAAAGTTTGGATAAGAGTTGATTCTAAAACTAATAAGATTATTGATTGTAAGTGGCAGACATTCGGATGCGCCTCAGCCATAGCCTCTACTTCAATGATGTCCATAATGATTACGGAAAATGGAGGAATGGATTTGGAGGAGGCCAAGAAATTAAATGCTGAAAAGATTATGGCGCGGCTTGGAGGATTGCCGGATAATAAAATTCACTGTTCGGTGTTGGGTCATTTGGCCTTAAGAAGCGCCATAGAAGATTTTTTGAAAAAGTTCGCCGAACATACTGGTAAGTAGGAATATGGAAAGCAATGTTTTCATCTTAAAAAAGAAAAAAGAAGAATGTCCCGGCGTTTTTATCTTGGAATTTCTTTTGGCAGAAGGGCGGGGTTTTGATTTTAGGGCGGGACAATTCGTGACCTTCAGGATTTTAAAGGATGGTCTGCCTGGCAATTTCGGTAAAGCCTATACGATTACAAGTTTGCCGGGTGACGATTCTTTGGCCATCACGGTTAAAAAAATAGGATCATTTTCCGGCGCTTTATGCGGCTTGGAAATCAGCGATAAGGTGTCAGTTACTGGTCCATATGGTAATTTTTATCCATCTGAATCGGATAAAAAGGACGTTGTTTTTCTGGCTGGAGGCATTGGCATAACTCCTTTTTATGCCGTTATAAAAGATTTTTATAAGAGAGGTATAGATAATTCTTTTTTTTTATTTTACAGCAACAGAAATAAAGAGGACATAGTTTTTTTGAAAGAGTTTGACGAAATTTTGAAAAGATGGAAAAAATTAAAAATTATCCATGTCCTTACGCGGACACAGGAAAAATATCCCGATATTAAGGAATATGAAAGAATAAATACCAAAATGATTAAAAAATACCTTGGAGATTTGAGCGGTAAAGATTATTTTATTTGCGGTCCGTCCAATTTTGTTTCTGATATGAGAGACCAATTAAAAAATGCCGGCGTGGAGCACGGCTCTCTAAAAATAGAAGCTTTTTATTAATCCTCTACTTTGAGTATTTTAACCGGGCAAATATCGGCAGCTTCTTTGGCGCAGTTTATTTCTTCTTCGGCCGTGAGTTCGTAAATGCCGTTGTTTTCCGCCGAATTTTTTAAATTAGCCAAGCCGTCACTATCGGACATTTCAAAATATTTCGGGCAAACCGAAGCGCAAACCGCGCAGCCGATGCATTTATTTCTTTCGTGGATAATTTTGAACATATGTATTAATATTAAATCATTATTTTAATATTTGGAAATTATAACATGCTGAATAATAAAAAAGTTGTCGTAGTTTTGCCCGCTTATAACGCGGCTAAAACTCTGGAGAAAACTTTATTCGCCATACCGAAGGATTGGGTTGACGATATTATTTTGGTTGATGATGCCAGTAAAGATAATACCGTGGAGGTGGCAAAGAAATTGGGATTAAAAACTTTTGTCCATAAAAAAAATCTTGGATACGGCGGAAACCAGAAAACTTGCTACCGCGAGGCCTTAAGGCTTGGCGCTGATATTGCGGTGATGGTGCATCCGGATTATCAATACGACCCGTCGTTTATTCCGGAGATGATAAAACTGATCGCGAACGGAGAATGCGACGCGGTATTCGGTTCGCGGATGTATATCAGGAGAAACGCGCTTTTTGGCGGCATGCCTTACTGGAAGTTCATAGCGAATATTTTTCTGACTAAACTGGAGAATTTTATTTTGCAGATGGATTTGACCGAATACCATTCCGGTTTCCGGGCTTACGGCAAAAAAGTCATGCGATTGCCGTTAGAGTTGAATTCGGATGATTTTGTTTTTGATACCGAAATTATCGCGCAGATGAAAGTTGCCGGCATGAAAATCAGGGAAATCCCGATTACCACGAGATATTTCGCGGAAGCTTCCATGATAGGATTTTTGAGGAGCGTGAAATACGGGCTGGGAATTATAAGGGTTATGGCGCAATATTTGTTGCAGAAAATGAAAATCAAAACTTATGCCAAGTTTCAGGTTAAATAGTGTTGTTTGGCTTTTTGGGGCTATTTTATTGGCAATTGTCATTTCTGTTCCGACTTTGACCACTAAGCCCCATTTGTGGGGCGATGAAGCAAAGAGCATTGAACTCGCGAGGAATTTTTTAAATTACGGCAAATTGGACATTCAGGTCGCGCCAAATGAATTTACGGGATTTCCTCAAATTTTACAGTCTACCGGATATCCGGTAACAATTCCTTTGGCATTTGTATTTAAACTATTTGGGACTGGTTTGGCGCAGGCGCGCATATATATGCTTTTTTGGATGGTTGTTTTTTTAATAATCAGTTTTATGTTTTTGCGGAAATTATTCGGCGATTGGGAAGCGGTTTCCGCGCTTTTTTTGATGATTTCATTCGCTTCATTTTATGATAGCGGGCGGACAGTGGTGGGGGAAATTCCCGGCTTTGTATTTTTAATGCTAGGATTTTATTTTTGGCTGTTCCGGTATAGCTATTATTTGAGCGGATTGTGGTTTGGGCTGGCGGTGATAGCCAAACCTTCGGTTTTCGGATTGATAATTCCGGCTATTATCCTGATTTTTTTGTTGGAAAGGGAGGACGGGTTTTTGAAAAAAATATTTAAAATCGGGGTTGGCATGATTCCGGCCGCGGTTGCTTGGATTTTATTCATTTTAAACAAACCTTTTTCCGGGGCTGTCTGGTTGAATATAATGAATTTTTATAAGAATCCTTACGGCGAGAGTTTAATCGGGCAAAATGTTATTAATAATCTTTTGAATTTCCGCCATTCAACCACTCTCATTTATTTTGGTTTTCTGTTTTTAATAATAATTCTAGGAAGGCAATTCATTGATGACAGAAAAATAAAATATTTTTTTAATTTCATGATTATTTATGGCATACTGGCTTTTATTTATTATTTGAGAAGTCCGGGCTGGCTGCGGTATATTTTAATCGCTGATTTTCTAATTCTTTTTTCTCTGTTCCCGTCTTTTTCTTCATTGATATCGCGCCTTAAGGTTTTTATCCCCGGATTAAAATTATCTTCAAAATTGCTGCCCGCCGGTTTGGTGATTATATTGATTGCGATTCAGTTCGTTCATTTTTTTACGTCGGCTCAGATTTTTTATTCCGATTACGCGATCAAGACCAGTGAATTTTTGAACAGGGAATTTCCCGGTAAAAGCATGGGCATAATAAATTCTTTGGATGTTTTCGTTCTACTTGATACGGAAAAACGGTTTCAGGTCGTGGAAATGACCGGCATTCCGCTTATGGGGCAAAATCCGCTGTTGCGCGAGTTATTGCCGGAAATTATCGTGTTTGCCGCGGGCGAAAAATTATCCGATGCGGACAAAATAGTTTTAGAAAACAAATACTCTTTTTATTCTAGGGTTAACGAATATTTTATTTATAAAAAATCAGATAAAAAATCTTGACGGATGACGGTTTAAATGTTATTTTCTTTATAGTTGCTTCAGAACTTAAGGAGGATAGCGATTATGAAAACAGCTCTGATAACCGGCATCACCGGTCAGGACGGTTCTTATTTGGCGGAATTTCTTTTGAAAATGGGCTATAAGATATTTGGATTGGAAAGGCGGAGCAGCCAGAAAAATCGCGGAAATATTGAGCATCTTTTGGATAAAATTGAGATAGTTTCCGGCGATCTTTTGGACGAGGCTTCTTTGGTTCACGCGATAAAAGAGGCGAATCCTGATGAGGTTTATAATTTGGCTTCCCAATCTTTTGTCCATGAATCCTGGAAACAGCCGGTGTTCACCGGAGAGGTGACTGGCCTTGGGCCGGTTCGGGTTTTGGAGGCGATTCGCCAGGTGAATCCGAAAATTCGGTTTTATCAAGCGTCTTCTTCGGAGATGTTCGGAAAAATTCAGGCAATGCCGCAGAACGAGCAAACGCCGTTTTATCCGCGAAGCCCGTATGGCGTGGCAAAGCTTGCCGCACATTGGATTACGGTGAATTATCGGGAATCTTACGGAATCTTCGCGGCTTCCGGGATTTTGTTCAATCATGAATCTCCGCGGCGCGGACTGGAGTTTGTGACCAGAAAGATTACCCATGCCGCCGTTAGCATTAAGCTTGGCCTTGCCAAGGAATTGGTATTGGGCAATTTAGAAGCGGAACGCGACTGGGGATTTGCCGGCGATTACGTGGAAGCCATGTGGCTGATGCTTCAGCAAAATGAGCCGAAGGATTATGTGATTGCCACCGGCGAAGCGCATTCAGTCGGCGAATTCGTTCAATTATCTTTTGAGTATTTGGGACTTGATTGGCGGAAATATGTCCGTACGGATCCGAAATTTTTCCGTCCGGCAGAGGTCAATTATTTGAAGGGCGATTCAGCTTTGGCTAGAAAAGAGCTTGGCTGGGAACCGAAAGTCGGTTTTGAAGAATTGGTGAAAATGATGGTTGATTCGGATATGAAATTATTGGAAAAGAAAGCACGCGTTTGATTTTAGAAATTTATTTAAGCCCTGCATTTCGCGGGGCTTTTTGTTAAAAACGAGGTTAACTTTTTTGGGGTTATATTAATGTACTATGGTCTTGCCGAAACTTTGTTTTGTTGTTCCGGAATATAATTTTCAAACAGCAACGCATTTTAATTATTTATACGATTTTATAAAGAACGCCAGCCGCGACTTTGATATTTTTTTGGTTTTGGAAAAAGCGCAAAATTATCCTGATTTCGGCAAAAAAATAAGAATTTATGTCCAGAAATTCAGATTTTTTCCGTTGCGGGCCGCAGAAAATTTTTTGGTATTTTGTTATGCCCGCTTGGCCGGTTACCGGGATTTTTACGTCCATTATTCTTTTCTTTCGGCTTTTAATGCCTCCATGGCCGTGAAGATTTTTGGCGGACGAACTTTTTATTGGAATTGCGGGCTTCCCTGGCTGTATAAGCGGAGATTTCTGCGCGAGACATTTGAGCGACTGGTTTATAAATCCGTAACGTTTTTGGTTACAGGAACTGAAGGTTTGAAAAAAGAATACAGCGCGCATTATTCTTTGCCTTTATTAAAAATTAAAATTTTGCCTAATTGGATTGATTTGGAGAATTTTAAAATTAATCGCGCTGTTTCGGAAAAAATAAGAAAGGATATTGACCCAAGCGGCCGGAATAAAATTCTGCTTTTTGTCCACCGGCTTACCAAAAGAAAGGGCGCCCATTATTTGCCGGAGATAATTTCCGGATTGAAAAATGAAAACGTAATTTTAGCTGTAATCGGTGACGGACCGGAATGGTATTCAATTGAAGCGGAAATTAAAAACCGCGGATTGAGCGTCAGAGCGCGCTTTCTCGGCAATGTTCCTAACCGGGATATCGCGGATTACTTTGGCGCGGCTGATGTTTTTGTGATGCCTTCGGAAGAAGAGGGATTCCCGCATGTTTTATTGGAAGCCATGGCATCCGGGACCCCGTTTGTTTCTTTTTCAGTTGGCGGAATCAAAAATATTATTCCCGCTGAATGCCGGAAATTTGTTGTTACTTTTGGAGACAAAAATGGTTTTATTAATAAGGTTAGGGAGATTTTATATTACAATCGGACGGAGATTGAACAGCTGTCGGATATTGAAAAGAATTGGGTAAAGAAATTCAATTTGCCGGCAGTTATTGAAGAATTCAAAAATTTACTTTATCATAATCCAAAACAATAATTTCTTATGGCTAATAAAAAAATAGCGTTAATCACCGGCATAACCGGCCAGGATGGTTCTTATCTGACTGAAATTCTTTTATCTAAAGGATACGAAGTTCACGGAATTGTCAGGCGGGCCAGCAGTATTAATACCGGCAGAATAGACCATATTTTTGACCCTGTTGATCCGGTGGGGAAAAAATATCTGCATTACGGAGATTTAGCTGAAGGCGTAGATCACTTGCTTTATGAATTGCAGCCGGATGAGGTTTATAACCTTGGTGCCATGAGCCATGTAAAAATATCGTTTGATATTCCTATTTATACGGGAGATATTACCGGACTGGGAGCCGCCAGGATTTTAGAAGGCATCCGGAAAATGGGCTTGACTAAAAAAACCAAATTTTATCAGGCGTCATCCAGTGAAATGTTCGGTATTACTCCGCCTCCGCAATCGGAAAATAGCCCTTTTAATCCGGTTTCGCCCTATGGTTGCGCCAAGCTATACGCCTATCACATGACTAAGGCTTATAGGACCGCTTACGGAATGTTTGCTACTAATGGAATTCTTTTTAATCATGAAAGCGAACGCCGCGGCGTTACTTTTGTTACCAGGAAAATAACCAGGGGAGTCGCGAGAATAAAGCTGGGATTACAGGACAAATTGGTTCTTGGCAATTTGGACGCGAAAAGAGACTGGGGGCATAGCCGTGATTACATGGAGGCCGTATACATGATAATGCAGTATGAAAAGCCGGAAGATTGGGTGGTGGCTACTGGCGAGTATCATACGGTTAGGGAGTTTATGGAGGAAGTTTTTAAATATTTTGGATTGGATTGGAAAAAATATGTTGTTTTGGATAAGATTTATAACCGCCCCAATGAAGTGCCGGCGCTTTTGGGAGATGCTTCCAAGATAAAAAATGTTCTTGGATGGAAACCGAAGGTTTCGTTTAAGGAATTGGTAAAATTGATGTGCGACAGTGATTTTGAAAAAGAGAAAAAGAGCCTATGAAGCGCATAGAACGCGGTGAAAAGCTTTATGCCGTGTATGAAGACCTTGCTTCCATAGGCAAGGGGGTCAATTGGCACAGCAAAGATACCGATGCTATGCAGGTTGCGAGCATGTCTCATGATAAGGGGAAAGTTGTTAAGCCGCATCTTCACAGGGTACGGCCTCGTTCCGTGGAATATACGCAGGAATGCGTTGTCCTTGTGAAAGGAAAAATAGAATTTTCTTTTTATGATTATGACAAGGTTTTTTTGGATAAAATTACTTTAAATCCGGGGGACGCGGTGACTATTTTTGGCGGTTATCACGGCATGGAGGTTCTTGAGGATAATTCCGTATATTTTGAAATTAAAAACGGCCCGTTTACGGGCAATGAGGTTGATAAGGAATTCCTGGACAGCGCTTGATTTAAGATTTACTTTTTAAAAAACTTTTCAATTTTCTAATATCTCTTTTTTCCAGAACCTTTTCTTTTTTGGCGTTGCCGTAGCCAGCGCTTTTTTTCATGATTTTCGCCAATATATTTTCTGCCCATTTTTTTCCATAAATATCGCTTCCGACAGTTAATGCCCCTACAATGCCATCAGTGCTATTTGCGTGAGTAAGTTCCAGCAGCCAATATTCCAAAATTTCTTTTTTTAGCGGGATAAATAAAGTGTTATTTTCATTATCGTGGCGGCGGGATAGTATTTTTTCTGTTGGGATATTTGCCGTTGCCACAAATATAATTCCTATTTCTGATTGGTAAGGATTAAAAATTATTCCTCGGCAGGAGACATTTGATAATTCTTTTGATTTGATTCCGCATTCTTCTTCGGTTTCCCGCAGGGCCGCATCAATCGGCTTTTTGTCTTTTCCGATTTCCATTGCGCCGCCGGTGGTTATATGGAATCCGCCCGCCTTATAATCCTGGTTGGCATTTCTTAGGGTTATGCCGAGCATTTCTTCTCCTTTTTTATTTTTCGCTATAAGAACCATATCTGCAGATACCGGAGTTGGCCAAGATTCTTTTTTGAATAGTTTTCTGAATTTATCAGGCCTTGAACCGATAACGTCCTGATAGCTTATTATGGGCTCAGCGGATATTTCTATGAATTTTTTGGCTATTTTAAGGCCGCCAAAATGATACCTTGACGGCCGGATGTCATTCGGCCGGGTTTTTAATCCGGAAGAGATTTGTTTTTTCCATTCATTTTCTATGAATTTTTCCGCTCTTGCGCTTCTTTTAAGCAACCCGGGTGTTTTTTTAATGGTTACTTTATCCGGATTGATTTTTCCCCAAAACAGTGTTTCAAAAATAAGATTTTTTTTATTTATCATAAAATCCCCGTTATTTTTTTATGGGTAGAGGTGGTGGAAATATGCGGAATTTTTGAGGCGGCTCGTTTTATCAATTTTAATTTTATGCCCATTTTTTGAGTTATATTTTTCGTCTCTTTTTTTGCGGAATCGTCGCTGTTCAACGCGAAAACATCTGGTTTAATTTTTGAGAGGCATTCGGAATAATCATCTTTTTTATTTTTAAAATTTTCCGCGAGTATTACCGTATAATCAGCAAAATCAATTGCTGTTACCATCGCGGCCCTTAATTTTTCCGGATATATCGGCCGGTTTTTCCCCTTTAATATTTTTACATTTTTATCGGAGCCGACACCCACTATCAGGACATCGCCGAATTTTTTTGCCTGTTCCAGAAATAGAACATGTCCCAAATGAAGAACATCAAATGTCCCCATCGCAAATACGATTCTTTTGCCTTTTTGGCGCAGTCGGCTGGCAACCGCCCCGATTTCTTTATAGCTTTTTATTTTTTTAAAGATTTCGGATTGCATTATTTTTCAAAAAAATCTTTTATCTTTTGGCAGACGGTTAAGATGTCTTGATCGGTTAACGTGAATGCCGACGGCAGCCAGAGCGCCTTCGGTGAAAGACGGGTGCTGTTCGGGAAATTACTGTCGGGCAATTTATAAGAAAGTTGCCGGTGAATCGGAAACCAGTATTTTCGGCAATCTATATTTTGATTTTTTAGATATTCCGCCAATTCATTCCTTTTTTCAGTCAGAATATCCGTCCATTGCGGCAATTCTTCTTTTTTTGACGGGAAAATGCGTATTTCCGGAATATTTTTCAGATTTTTTGCGTAGAGTTCGTAATTCCTTTTCATTCTGGCTGTTCGTTCTTTCAGATGGGTAAATTGCCCCAGTCCCATTCCTGCCTGCAAATCAGTCATCCGGAAATTGTAGCCGATAGTATTATGCAGATCGTCGCCGCCGGTGCCGCGGACCGGCCTGCCCTGGTCTTTTAACGGTTTTAATTTTAAATACAGATTTTCATTATCAGTCACAATCATTCCGCCTTGTCCCGTAGAGATTGTTTTGTTGGCGGAAAAAGAAAAACAGCCGGCATCGCCGAAAGTTCCCAAAGATTTGCCGTTTTGTTTTGAAGTAAGGGCTTCGGCGGCGTCTTCAATTACATAAAGATTATGTTTTTTGGCGATATCCAGGATAACGGCCATATCAGCGCCTCTTCCGGTAACATGGACCGGTATGATTGCTTTAGTTTTCGGGGTAATCGCTTTTTTGATTGCGTCCGTGGAAATTGTGAGATCCGCGGGATTTACATCAACCAAAACGGGTTTTGCCCCGCAAAGGTCTACGGCGTTGGCAGTGGCTATAAAAGTTAAATCCGGAACTATTACTTCGTCGCCATGGCCGATGCCCAAAGCTTTAAGGGACAGAAAAATCGCCACTGTTCCACTGGGGGTCGCAATGGCATATTTGGCTCCGGTTAAACTCGCGATTTTCTTTTCAAGCTCCGCGACAAGCGGGCCTTCATTGACAAAATTAGCATCCAGCGCCTGACGGATGAATTTATAATCTTCTTTTTCCACTTTTGGCGTCCACCAGGGGATTTTTTTGTTCGCCATTATGAGTTTTGGATAATTTTAGGCTTTGGCAGCGGTATGATGAATTTTCCTTTATATCCCAGCTTGCGCATTATTTCCATCAGTTCTTCGCCGATGTGCCACGATAGAACCAGAACATAGTCCGGCTGATTTTTTATTATTTCTTTTTCATCAACAACCGGAATGTGGGTGCCCGGAGTAAAGAGGCCTATTTTAGGAGAGCCGCTTTTTTCGCCGATATAATCCAGGAATTGGCTGTTTATTCCCGTGAACCCCAGTAAAGTATTGGAGCGGGCAGAGCTGGTGAGCCCGACAATTCGCGCGCCTTCTTTTTTGCATTGCAGTATAAGAGCCAGTAATTCATTTTTCGCTTCCATAACTTGTTTTTTGAATCCATCCCAGAATTTGACGTCGTAGATACCCATTTTTTCCTCTTGCCTCATCAATTCTTTTACGCGTTCACTTTGCTCCCGTTTGCCCTTCATGGCGAAAACGCGGATGGAACCGCCGGCGGCTGATATTCTTTCGGCATCCACCAAAGTGCAATCAAAAGAATTGAAAAGATATTCCAGCGGTTTTAATGAATAGTATCTGAGGTGGTCGTGATAAATAGTGTCAAATTCAAGTTTTTCAACGATAGCCATCAGATACTGGGATTCCGAAACAAAAACACCGTCTTCCGCCATAAGGTCTTTAATATTCGGTATAAGTTCCGACATATTATTGATGTGCGCGAAAACATTGGTGGCGGTGACAATTTTCGCCTTTCCGTATTTATCCGTAACTTCTTTAACGCTTTTTTTATTTATGAAATCCTGGACTGTCGGTATGTTGTTCGCGTTTGCCGCGTCAGCCGCGTCAGTGGGTTCAATTCCCGCCACCGGCATTCCTTTTTCTTTGAAGCCTTGCAATAAGGAGCCGTCGTTTGAGCCGATATCAACAATGAGATCTTTGGAAGTTAAATTGTATTTTTCCGTAAGAAGTTCCGCGAGGGAGCGGAAATTTCTGACAAGCATGTTGGTGAGGCCGCTGCGATAGGGATATTTGAAGGGAAAGGCGATAGTTGGGTCAATAATATAGTCCAATTGCAGAAGCCCGCATTTGGAACAGCGGATGAGATTTAACGGATACGTCGCTTCGGCTTCATGCAGCTGTTCTTCGGTGAGATAGCTTGAAACAGGCAGTTGATGGCCAAGCGGAAGCATCAGTTCCAGATTTTTATCGGAACAGATCTGGCATTCGCGGACATGGCCCGTGTGTTGAGATTTCATGTACTTTATTATATTAATAATATGATATTATAACATTTATTTCTTTAGGAATGTTATATTTTTGAAGCATATATTTAGAGGATTATTATGAGGATATTTTTTATCACTCCAAAAATTAATTTTAAGACTATCGGGGGCTCGCTTATTGAGTATGACTTGATGATCAGGACACTGATGAAATTGGGCAATCAGGTTACCGTGGTTACGGCATTTTCTTACGCCAACGCCATGACTGAGGGATTGCCGTATAAGATTATTGAAGAAAATATAATGGCCAGGGGTTTGCTGGGCATTCAGAAAGGAATTTTTAAAATTTTAAAAAAATATTCCGGCCAGGCGGATTTTTTTTATGTTGACGGGCAGGTTTTTTTATACGGCGCCGGTTTATACAGGCGATTGGGCGGAAAAACGCCGGTTTCGGCTTATTTTAACCGGGAATTGGTTTGCTGGCCGGACGGCGAAGCGAATTTTGTTTTTCAGGATAATCTTTTTGTGAGATTAAAAAAGATTATCCGTTTTTATATTGAAAAATATATCGGCACATTGCTTGCTAATGGAATTGACCTGATGCTTTTTACCAATCCTTATCTGCAGAAAACTTATGAAAAATTCGGTTTAAGGCCCGGCGTGGACAGAGTTTTGATTTTCGGTGATCCCGTTGACCATGCCGAATATATGGAAGAACAGGGCATAACAGAAGATTCGTATGTTAAAAGAAATAAAACCGCGGGCAAACTGAATATTTTTTATTCAAGCCGCATGGTTCCGGGAAAGGGGTTTGATTTATTGCTTACTGCTTTTTCCAAAGTTAAAAATAAAGAAAAATTTAATCTTATTTTGGGAGGAACCGGTCCGGGAGAAGCGGATGTGAAAAAAATGATAAGCGATTATCATCTGGGGCCGTATGTTGAATTATTCGGGTGGGTGCCGCGGAATGTTTTATACAGTTATCTGAAAAAAGCGGATATTTTTATCCAGCCGCGCTGGCGCACGGATTTAACCTCCATGTCTTTGATTGACGCGATGACTTTCGGAATTCCCAGCATTATGCCGGGAGGCGGCGGTTTGCAATGGGACGCCCAAAATGGCGGTTTATATTTTAAAGACGGGGACTCCGATGATTTGGCGAGGAAAATTGAACAATTGGGAAATAGCCCTGAATTGCGCGCGAAATTATCCAGGGCTTGTTACGCCAGATTGGCTGAAAATGAAATGAACGCGAATTGGCAGATAAACAGATGGAGTGAAAAAATGAAAGAAATTAAAGCCCAATAAATGAATTTTTGCCCGATTTGTTCCGGTAACAAACAGGAGAATTATCTTTTAAAAGACGGTTTTGTTTTTTTGCAGTGTTTGGATTGCAAATTTATTTTTGCGGATGCTTCAGGAATAAATTTGTCCGAATATTATAATAATGCCAATTATCTCCATGATAAGGTCGGCAAGGGATACGTTGATTATGAAGCGGATAAGGCGCCCATGGCCAAAATTTATGCCGGACTTTTGAACAGGATAAAATCTTTTTGCTCCGGAAAAAGATTGCTTGACCTTGGAACGGCATCCGGATATTTTTTGGACGTTGCCAATCGGAACGGCTATGCGGCGGAGGGCATAGAAATAAATTCTTCCGCGGTAAAAGAGGGACAGGAACGCGGAAGAAAAATAAAACATGCCGATATTTTGAAAAGCGGATATCTGGATGAATCATTTGACGTGATTACCGCCTTTGATTTTTTTGAGCATCTTCCCCAGGATAGATTGCGTGATTATTTTTCAGCCATAAGAAAGATGCTGGCTAAAGGAGGGGTTTTGGCGATTATTACCGTGAACACCGCAAGCTGGTGGGCGAAAATTTTCGGCAGAAAATGGCATACTTTTTTGCCGCCGGAGCATTTGAGTTATTTCAGCGATAAAAATATCAGGATAATTCTTGAAAAAAACAGTTTTGACGTTTTGGAAATAAAAACCGTGCACAAGATATTTTCTTTGCAGTATATTTTTAATTTCCTTTACCGGTGGCAAGGCGTGCCGTTCTGGCTATCTATAACCAGATTTTTGGAAAAAAGGCCGCGGCTGGGCAAACTTTCTTTGAAACTGTATCTGGGGGATAATATGCTGGTACTTGCGAAAAAACATGACTAAAAAACAGCATTTTATTTTAATAATCCTTTTCGGCGTTATTATGACGTTGATTGTTAATTTGGGTCTTGCGCGGGCGGTTATTTTCGGCGATTATTCGCGCGCTAAGGAAATTTTGTCCGGCGGGGGATATTATTTGGCGCTGGTTAATGAAAGTTCCAAAGGGAATTGGAATATGGGAAGCCCTTTTATCAAGGAATGGGCTGATAAGGAATATTTATATCCGGCTTTGAATATCCACACCCCCGGGGTTTTTAAGAGAATTTTTGATTTAGATTTGAAAACTACTTCTATTATTCTCAGCTACTTAAGTATCTTTATCATAGCGGTTCTTGCGATAACCACTTTTCTTTTTGCTTTCAGATTTCATTATTTCGGTTATTTGGCCGCTGTTGCTTACGTATTTTTTCCCAGGATGATCGGCTGGGGTCAGGTAATCAGTCCTCAGATAAATTTTATATTCCTGTTCTTATTTTTGTTACTTTATTTTTGGCCGACATCACAGTCGGCCCCCCGATCCGATTCGGGCATCGGGGCTACTTCTAATTTCTGGAAACGGGAAATCGGATTGGCAATTTCCGCCGGACTGCTTTTTTATACTTACCCGTACCATTGGACTTACGCCTTGCCGCTTTTGTTTTTTTCCGATTTATGGGAATTTTTTAAAGAAAGAAAAATTAATTGGCAACGACTAATAAAATACCCGTTGATTCTTTTATTCGCTTCTTGGTATTTATTACATTTATGGAATATTTCGCAGCTGTCTTATTACAAAGAAACTATGGTGAGAATCGGAGCGCTTTACAGCCGCTGGCCTGCCGGAATTCTGACTCAGGCGGTTATTTTCCTGCTTCTTTTGTTTACTGCCGTAATTTATAAATACTTTTTTTCAAAACATAATTTCCGTATTCATTTTGACTTATCAAAAATAGTTATTGGCTTGCTGGTAACTTTTGTGGTTTTGAACCAGCAATTGATTACCGGTATGCAATTGGAATTCAATTCTCATTATTTGCCGGTTATTTTGATTTTTGCGACAGCTTTGGTTGGCGCGTTAGTTTTGATATTTTCGGAAAATGTCCGGCCTGACCGGCCAGGGCGCGGCCGGTTGTTTATAGCGGCTGCGGCCTGGCTGATTGTCGTGTTTTTTGCCGGACGATTTATTTATTTTAACGCGGGGGCGGATTTTGAAAGCCGTTTAAATGGGAAAGAATTGGAAACAGTTGAATGGTTTATACAAAATGGTGTTAGTAATAAAGTTGTTTACGCCCCGCGGCAGCTGAATACCCCGATTAATTTACTTACGGATAATTATCTTTATTTTCATGATTCGCAGGAAGTGCATCTTATACCGACAGAAGAATTAATTGACCGTTTTACCTACTTTGATATTTTGAACCGCGAAATTACGGATAATCTGATTGAACAGCAGGTTGTTATTTTTGGCCAGACTTTTAAATCTTCTTGGCAAAAGGATAATGTTACCAATCATATAAAAGCATTTTTATCCGGCAAGCCGTTTAAGCCGGCAACTCTGGAGAGTTATACGAAATATGATTTTGAGCCGATGCGCCAAAAAAGATTGCGCCCGGATTTGGAAGATTTTAAGGCGCGCCTTGAGAAATACCACGTTGACTATCTTATTTATAGAGCGGAGTACAGGGACAGTATTTATGGGTCTATCTCGGGAGATGTTGTTTTTGACAATGGCGCGTATATCATTAAGAATAGTAGGCGATAATACAG
>CAYHXS010000004.1:0-19435 GCA_964360665.1 uncultured Candidatus Saccharibacteria bacterium
CTATTTCTTCCTTTTCCTCAAAAAAGTCGGGACATCAATATCCCAAGATTTCTTAGAAACCTCCGGCTTTATCCTCGGCAATTTCGCCATAGGTTCGGTTTCTTTTTCGTCCCTGATTTCCGGAAATTCGGCTTTCTTTTCCGGCGTGGCGGTAAAAAGATTGGAAAGCGGCGACATATTCTGCTTATGCAAAGAAGAACTCTCACTGAAACCAGTCGCAATTAAAGTGACTTTAAGCTGTCCGGCTTTCATATTTTTGTCATGATAGGCGCCGAAAATAATTTTTGCCGCCGGGTCAGCCGCTTCGGAAATAGTTTTGGCAATCTCGTTTATTTCGCTCATCCGCAAATCCCGGGAACCGGAAACTCCGAAAAGCACGCCCTTGGCGCCGTCAATGGAAACCTCCAACAACGGTGAATTAATCGCCTGCGTTACCGCGGTCATTGCCCGCTCCTGTCCGGAACCAAGCCCGATTCCCACCAAAGCAGTACCGGCATTTTCCATAATCGCTTTCACGTCGGCAAAATCCACGTTAACGATTCCCGGCATGGAAATAAGTTCGGCAATTCCCTGAATTGAATAACGAAGAATATCATCCACAAATTCAAAAGCTTTTATCAAAGTGGTGTCTTTTTCAATTACGCTGAAAATCCGGTCATTGGGAATGACAATCATCGTGTCCACTTTTTCTTTTAATTTAGCGAGTCCGTCCTGGGCAATCCTTGACCGCTGGGCGCCTTCAAAAGAAAACGGCTTTGTGACTACCGCGATAGTCAACGCGCCCAATTCTTTCGCCGCTTCCGCAACCAGCGGTGAACCGCCCGTGCCAGTGCCACCTCCCAATCCCGCGGTAATAAAAACCAAATCCGCGCCTTTCAATGCCTCCACGATTTCCGCTTTTGTTTCTTCGGCTGCCTGGCGGCCCAGTTCCGGATTCATTCCCGTGCCAAGCCCCCTAGTTAAATTCTTGCCGATATGGATTTTGGTATCCGCGTGGCAAAGTTCCAAATCCTGGGTATCGGTATTAATAGCGATAAAATCAACGCCTTTATAAAGCTCTTTTTTCATCCGGTCAATCGCGTTTCCTCCGCCGCCGCCAACGCCGACGACTTTGATTTTCGCCGTTTCATGCTTAAGCTCTATATTGGATTTTTTATTTCTAAAACTCATATTTTTACGGAAGCAATTCATTAAATATTTTTCTAAACCAGCCGGTAACCCGGGCTTTGCCCTCAACCGCTTCTCCATATAATCTATCTCTTCCCCACAGCAGCAGCCCCAGTGAACAGACAAATTCCGGATCTTCAGTCTGCAAACTTATTTCACCGCTCGGAACTTCCAGATTGGGCATTTCCGGTATGCCTATCTGCGCCGGCAGTTTCAACTCTTCTTTCACAAAATCAATAATTCCCGGAAGCTTGGCGCCTCCTCCCACCAGCACTATTCCGACAGGCAGACGCCCTGCCCGGCTGATTAGTTTAAGTTCATTATTAACAAATTCAAAAATTTCGGCAAGCCTCCCCTCCATCACGTCAATTATAAAACGGCGGGACGCGTTGCGGACAGTCGGGTCAATTCTTTTCAAATCAATCTGCTCGCGGCCGGACACGCCTTTCAAAGAAGCCGCGCCGAAAGTAAGCTTTACCACTTCGGCGGCGTCAATATTAGTTTTCAAACCGATTGCCAGATCATTAGTGATATTGCCGGAACCGATAGGAAAAACCGCGGAATGCAATAATTTATTTTCTTCATAAACGCACAGACTGGTTGTGCCAAAACCGATGTCAACAACTGCCACGCCCAGTTCTTTCTGATTTTTGGAAAGCACCGCCTGGCTGCCGGCAAGCGGAGAAAAAATAAGCCCGCCGACAGTCGCGCCGGCCATTTCCACGCATTTGGTGAGATTTCTGATGGACGGAGCAAAAGCGTCAATAATCAGACTGTTAACTTCCAGACGGTTGCCAATCATCCCCAGCGGATCGCGGATGTCGCCTACGCCGTCAACAATAAATTCCCGGACAATCGCGTGCAAAATCATCCGGTTGGGCGGCAAATTAATTGCTTGAGACGCCTGGACCGCGCGGTCAACGTCATCCTGATAAATCTCGTTATCCGCGCGGGAAACCGCCACAATTCCTTTTGACGACTGCACGCGAATATCCGGACCGCCGACATTTAAATAAATATTTTTAAGAGCGTTACGAGACACTTTTTTTATCTCACCGAACATCACATTCAAAGCCCGCGTCATTTCCGCGAGGTCGTCAATCGCTCCCTTGCGCATGCCGCCGGAAGGTGTTTTTACCAGTTTTATAAGCGACGCTTGACCGTCACTTTTTACCTCCGCAATAGCCGCTTTAATGCTTTGAGAACCGATATCCAGACCGGTAATAAAATTATTGGCCATAAAATAAATGCAAAATACAAAGCGAAAAATGAAAAATAATTTTACGCTTTTCGTTTTAAGTTTTTAGCTTGGAAAGAAACAAATTTTCTTTCGCTTCCATCTTAAGCCTATCATTTTTTTTCTCATGGTCATAGCCAAGGATGTGCAAAACTCCGTGCGCCAACATCAAATCCAAATCCTGCCCGTTTTTTTCAATAAACAAAGGATTCAAATACACCTCACCAAGGATTAAATCGGGAAAATTATCGGGCGAAACCAAAGAAATCACATTCGTATCCCTATCTTTTTTCAAAAATTTTTTATTTAGTTTCCTCATCCGCTTTCCGCCCGCCAAATAAACCTCAATAACGCCTTTTTTGCGCAAAAGACCGGCCAATCGCCGGGATTTTTCAATCACTGATTTTTTAAATTTTTGAACTTGGATGTCCAAAACAATAACTTCTATTTTCATTACTCAAAATATACCAAATTATCCGAAAATAAAAAACGGCTTGTCTAGCCGCCTTTTATTTCATCTTTTCTTTTACAATCTCATTTATCATCTTACCGTCCGCTTTTCCTTTTAATTCCTGCATCACTGCTTTCATGACGTTGTTGAAAACAACGTCACCTCTTCGAGCCTGAGCCTCAGAGCCGAAGGCCTGAGCTTGTCGAAGGGTTACAATAATTTTCTCAACTACCACTGTCACTTCCTCGCGTGGCATCTGCTTGGGCAGATACTGCTCAATAAACAAAAGCTCGGCTTTTTCTTTTTCTGCCAGTTCCGGCCGGCCGCCTTTTTCAAAAGCGACAATTGATTCTCTCCGTTTTTTCGCTTCCCGCGCCAAAACCTGCAATACTTCCTCATCAGTAAGAACTGCTTCCTTGCCCTTTTTAATCTCTTCGTTTTTAACCGAAGCATTAAGCATCCTTAAAACGCCAAGTTTCCCGGCATTGCCGGATTTCATGGCTTCTTTTATATCACTAGTTATTTTTTCTTTAAGCACTAGAATAAACCCAATTTTTTCGCTTTTGCCACCTCCACTTTCTTGGCATTGCTATAAATAGCAGCCTCTTTTCTTTTCAGCCGGCTCTCTTTGCGATGATAAAAACGCCTCTTTTTTGATTCAATCAAAATGCCGCTTTGCTGGACTTTCTTTGAAAAGCGGTACATCAGGGAACCAATGGTTTCGCCTTCTTTCTTTTTTACAAACATATTAGTGAATTATATAATAACAATTTATTACTTACTTATCAAGTCCCGGATGAGGCATCGCGTCTATGTCCTTTTTAAGATTCCAGCCGCCCAATAAATGAAGGTGCAAATGGTCAATCACCTGGCCGCCTTCTTTGCCGACATTGAACACCAGCTTATAGCCGCTTAATCCCAATTTTTTCGCGGTTTCTTTCGCGGCATAGATAATTGCCGCTATGACATCGCGGTGATTACCTTCCAAATGGGCAATGGATTGCACGTGCTCTTTGGGAACTATCAGATAATGCACCGGCGCTGACGGCCGGATATCTTTAAAAACAACCAGATGGCTATTTTCATAAAAAAATTCCGTTGGAATTTTTTTATTAGCTATTTTGCAAAACACACAATCCATTATTTCAATCTTTTCTTAACTTCATCAACTAATTTCCTCAACGGAACGGTTTCCTGGACGCTATCCCGCAAATCGCGGATAATAATGGATTCCTCAAAAGCTTCTTTTTGCCCGAAAATCAAAGCGAACTCCGAACCGGCTTTATTGGCAGACCTTAGCTGTGCCCCTAAAGAATCTTTGCCAAGCGATTCTACCACCGGAATCCCTTCCTTTCTCAAAAGCTCAATCATTGCCAAACTTTTCTTTTTCGCCAGATCGCCGATATGAACAAAAAACACGCCTTTTTTTTCATGGCCGCCCAAATTAACTTTCATTGCTTTCATTACTTCAATAACACGCTCCAGACCCAGCGCGCCGCCGACTGCGCCGGTCGGCCGGCCGCCTAGCATTTCAAAAAGATAATCATACCGTCCGCCTCCGGCCAGCGCGAAATCAAACTTCTGCCCGTCCTCGGAAACCGAATCGGTAAAAACCTCAAAAACTGTCTTGCTGTAATAATCAAGCCCGCGAACCAGATTATTGTCCATCACATATGGAATCTGCAATTCTTCCAAAAACTCCAGAACGTGCTTCAAATGGCGATTGCAATAAGCGCAAAGAGTATCCAAAACTGTCGGCGCGGCGGATTTATATTCCTGGCAAATCTCATTTTTGCAGTCCAAAAGCCGGAGCGGATTTTCCTTAAGCCGGCGCTGGCAATCTCGGCAAAGCTTAAAATCCGGATTCCTGTAATAAGCGGTTAATTTTTTCCGGTAATTCGGCCGGCAAATGCGGCAGCCAATGCTATTTATATGAAGCGAAAGATTTTTCAATTTAAGCCGCTCCAACAAACGGATAACCACCAGCATTATTTGCGCGTCATAAACCGGGTCGTCGTCTCCGCCCAATATCTCAAATCCTATCTGATGGAATTGCCTGAATCTGCCGGCTTGCGGCTGTTCCCTCCTAAACATTTGTCCCATATAAAAAAGCTTCAGCGGCTGGCCCAAATGGCTAAGCCCGTGCTGGATATAAGACCGCACAATCGCGGCCGTAGCTTCCGGCCGGAGCGCCAAGCGGTCTCCGGAGCCGCTCTTAAAAACAAACATCTGCTTTTCAACAATATCCGAAGTTCCTCCTAAGGATTCTTCAAACACTTCGGCCATTTCCAAAACCGGAGTGTCAATCCGCAAAAAATTATAATAATCTGAAACATACTGCAATTCCTTGCGCAATTTGTCCCACCACTGTTGGTCTTGCGGCAAAATATCATGCATTCCTTTTGGAGATTGTAATGTCTTCATAGGCAATTTAATAAGAAAAGGCTTGGGCTTTAGTGACGGGCAATAATCTTAAACGGACCAAACCGATTATGAATTTTTTCTCCAACGGCCCCCAGCTACGCGAATCAAAACTGTAATTTCTGTTATCGCCCATGACAAAATATTCGCTTGCGCCAAGTTTCCTGACCAAATTTCCCGTAGTCATCAATCCCGGCGACAAATAATTCTCTTTCAGTTCAAGAACGGAACCGGATTTCTCAACAATTCCGATATTGCCCCCCCGAACTTTAATTTCCTCTCCCGGCAAACCGATGAGCCTTTTAATATAGTAAACAGACGGGTTATCGGGATAACGGAAAACTACCACTTCGCCGCGTTCCGGTTCGCGGAAACGGTAAGAAACCTCGTCAATCAGAAGGTAATTGCCGTTGCCGAAGTTCGGCTCCATACTGGCGCCGCTGACTAAAAACGGCTGAACCAAAAAAGTCCGGATGACAAAAACCGTGACTACCGCCACCAAAACAACTTCTAAAACTTCCCAAACCGCGAATAAAAATATCTTCATGGACGTTAATAGGTATATTTTACTATACTGCGACTCACAATACAATATGCCTTCTACGAAATGAAAATTGTGTAGTATTATTAGCCTATGAATATAAGACCAAAATTCAAACTAATTTTCGGACTCGGCAATCCCGACAAGCAATACGAAAGCACTTATCACAACGCCGGCCATCTGGCTATTGATTTGCTGGAAAAAACTGCTGAATTGTCCACTAAAATCTCAAAAAGCAACACCTACATGAACGAGTCGGGCAAAGCCCTGAAAAAACTGGTTAAAAATACCAACATCAAACCGGAGGAAATCCTTGTCATACAGGATGATTCCGACCTTTTTCTGGGCGATTTCAAGCTCTCTTTCAACCGCGGCTCAGCCGGTCATAAAGGAATAGAAAGCATAATCCGGTCTCTGAAAACAAAGGTGTTTTGGCGCTTAAGAATCGGAATCAGGCCTCAACCGATAAAAGGGCGGAAAAGATTGAGGGCGGAAGATTTTGTCTTAAAAAAAATCAGCTTAAAAGACAAAAAGATGCTTCAGGAAACCGTCAAAAGGGCGTGTGCATTCCTTACGCGTTCCTGACACTTTCTCGCCATCGCCTCCATCTATATAAACACACCCAAAACTATCTTCCGTGCGGCAATTTCGGAGGCGTCAAAAGCTTGGTACCGTAGCGTAAGCTTATAGGTTTTTGGCGCCGAGATATAGGAACGCCCCACCGCAGGAGTGGGGCGATTCCGGTGCCGTTAGGAAGATAGTTTTGGGTGTAGAACTTAAAGGATCCCACTGCCAGCCCGAATGGCTCAAAAATGTCAGGAACGCGTTAGTTCCATACAAATTATAAAGAAAAAGTCAGTGAGAATGAGACAGTGCCGTCCAGCTTAGCTTCCAAATCGGAAAGTGGCAAATTCACGCCTTTGTATCCGGCTGCCAACAGCCGATTTTTAAAATCCAAAGCCGCTTTTTCATCCCTCGCGCTGCCGACCAAAAAAACAGAAAAGTCGCCGGCAATAATTGAAAGCCGGTCTAAAGTTATTCCCGGCGAAAGCAGCGCGTCTATCTTGGAAAATATCTGGATAAAAGACGGGCTTCGCTCTTTAGCTATCAGGGCTTTATTAACCAATTGATTGAAGTTTTCCGCCTGCTCGCGCAATTTAACAACCTCGGCGCCGCCGGGAACAGCTAAAACACTCTGCAATTGGCCGGCCAAACCATTGGAAGTACGCGCCAAAAAACTGTCCATGCCGACAAACATAAAGAATAAAAACACCAAAACAGTCAGAACCGCGTTCCGCCACATCTTTATGAAAAAAATTATTTCCGACTGCAGATAAATGTCTTCGGTCCCCAAGGCCGTCAAACTAATGAAATTATCTTTTGACCTCGGTAGCCGCCCACGTACGGCGCCGCCGGCCGCGGCAAACCAAACCGGGTCAAGTTCGGGAAAACCGAAAAGTTTCAATTCAGTAACCTCAAATTCAAAATTTTCTTTTATCAGCTTGGTTATTTCCGGCTGCAAGGCCTGGGTGATTAAAATCAAGCTGTCCAATCTGCCCCCCCATCGACTGCCGTAAAAAATAACGACTTTTCTTATTTCCCGGACAATCGTATCATTAAAATCTTTAAATAATATTTCTCTCGCGCTCTTGCTGTCTTCCTGAATCAGTTTCCAGGGAACAAAATAATCAAAATAAAGGTTCCCGCTGCAAAAAATCATAAAATCAATGCCGTCGCTGGAAAGATGCACTGCCACGTGCGGCTTGTCAAAATTAACCACGCTGGCATACTGCTTTGCCAGCCGGGCAATTGCCAAAGAACTGAATTCAATTGCCACCGGCAAGAATCCGGCAAACTCCAGCGCCTGGATATAAGAATCAACCACATCCTTGCCGGCAAAAGCCCCCAGCAATTCCACCTTGCCATCTTTTTCCTGCCCGCCAACCGGCTGCCAGTCGGCATAGGCGTTCTTGAATTCAATCGGAGAAATGCTTTCCAGATTAAGCTGGGCCGCTTCTTTGACTTTTTCTCCGGTAAGCGGCGGCAAACTAAAAACTTTCACGTAAACATTGGCTGACGGAATAAGCGCTATAACCGGAATTTTTTCTTTCACAGAAGTGAATTGTCCCCGAAGCTGACCCAAGCTCTTGATAAAACGCCCACGGTCGCTTATGCGCCCGTCTTGTATTATTCCCGGCTCCAACGGAATACTCTCTTTTTTAAACGAACCGTCATCCTGAAACTGTACAAAGCGCAAAGCCGCGTCCTTAATTTCCAAACCGGCAATGACCTGGCTGGGAAAAAGCAGGTGTTTCAATTTAAATAAAATATTTCCAATTTTTTTCAAAATATCCGCCATATTCATATTATATCTTTATTATATCTTTACTTCGGTTAAAGATTCCATTTTCACTTCTCCGGTAACAGAATCAACGTTCAAAATGGCTTCCAGCCCCCGCCTCCGGGTCTGGGCCTTGCCGACAGAAAGCACCTTGTGTTTGCCATTCGCTACGCAAGCATCTTTACAAACCGAAACATCAGCGCTAGCATTTCCCACGGTCAAAGTGGTAGTCGCGGAAAAAAATGTTTTGTCGCGTACGATTTTAATAACCGCGTCTTGGACGCCGGCTTTTGCCGCCAAAAACGCGTCAGCGGACAATCGGATGCCAAATTCCGAATTCACGAAAACATAAGAGGTCGTGGTTACAAAAAGCACTATCTCCGCCGTCAAGCCGCCAAGTATGATAATCAGCGGTAAGGCCGCCACGCCTTTTTTATTTTTTAATTTTATCATCGGCTCCAATTTATAATTACATCGTCTATTTTCGGGGAAACCATGTCTGCGGAATCAACTAAAATCTTGAATTTAAAATAACGGAAATTTGCTCCCCGGTCGCGCGGTATGAATTCCTGGATATTGGGGCCGGCCGGCCTTAACGGCTGGCCGCTCCAGTTCCAGTTACCAGTTGTGCAGGCGGGATAATTGTTTTCGCCATTCGGGCAGTTGCTGCTGGCAAATTTAAACTTCACATCTCCGGTTCCTTTGTTCCCCTGCCACATAATCGTATTAAACGTCGCGCCGCCGGCTATACCAACGTCAATAATGCTGGAAGTAAGTTCACAGCCGTCGCAAGAAGACGAAGCCGGCAAAAGCGAACCGCGGACGCTTGTATAGTCCAATCCCAACTGGGAATCAAATTTGTCGTTAACCAAGGTTATCGGCCCTGCCTGGCCCGGGCCGCCAGACCAGTCAGTCTGCCGGAAAACCAAATTTGGCCAGCGTGACAAATAAATTGCCGAAGTAACATTCCCATTGGCGCCGGCGCTTGTCCAAGTGCTGACAAAAGTGATTTTCTGCGTTGACGGGTCATCGTTATTGCCGTCATAAACCGCCTCAATATTTCCTTTTCCGTTATTGTCCCGCGAAACATTTTCCACATAAAAATATCTAGTAAAATCTATTCCCCCGACTGACAATTGCTGGTCACCCGTCTGTCTAATTAATTGTCCGGTGGAAGTAGCGATAAAATAATGGTACGCCGAACCTTTGTTTGGAACGCCATAAATATTATGCCAATTCTGTTCAGCGGACGGCACGACCATATTAGACAACGACTCAACAAAAATTGACGCGGATTGGTTTTGCTGGGCAAATTGGCCTGATTTTAACGCCAAAAAAAGCCCGCCAGTCGCGACTCCCATCATTGACACGCCCACGCCCAAAGCTATCACTAATTCAATTAAAGATTGGCCCTTTCGCATGCTATTGAGATAGGTTCATTATATCACCAAAAACGCATCCAATCGCCACGCCTCGTAAAATAATAAAATTTATAAATTACTGTTCAAAACAATATAAAGGCAAACTCCCATTACAACTATAAGTTCCATGATTTGACCAAGTTCCGCTTGTGCTATCTACCAGACCCTCAAGACCAGCATCCCCTCCCGTGCCCGTTGAAGAAGTCCATCCGGCCCCGGAAGCAGAACAATCTTGGCTAAAATAACGAGTGCCATTACTATAACTTCCGGTCCAAGCCTGAGCGCCGCCACTGCCACCGCTTTCATTATAATTAATCGCCGCATCAAGACTGCCATCTACTAGATCCGCCCAATTATCAGCCACCTTATTTCCGCGCATATTTACATATGGAGAAGAATTTTGAGTCAATCTATCCCTGGCGTCTGTGGGATCGGTGGCGCCACTGCTAATCCAAGCTTTCCATGTACCGCTTAAACCAACAGCCGTTGCTCTAGCGGCGCATTTTGCATCTGCCCCAGCAAGACCTCCAAGATTTCCATTGTATGCAGTACTAGTCACAAAGATTCTTTTAATACCAGCCTGAATATTCCAGACATCTGAATTATATTTTCCACCCACAAACCAAAGCTTATTATTAAAAATAGTAGTTGTTTCCAAATCATATCTCGCAGACCACGGAGCACTTAATTCTGCTGTCCATGTAACGCCATCAGTTGAAGACCAAATGTAATTATTAAAATCACCGCCGCCGTATGTACCGCCAGCCACAATCATTTTGTCGTTAAAAACCGCTCCATAAAGATCTCTTTTTTGACCCCACGCGGTAGATGCGGCGGCTTGGGTCCAGTTTGCTCCATCCGTTGAATACCAAACATCGCTTGTTGTGCCAGATCCGTCCATACCACCAACAAGCCACATTTTTCCATTATAAGTAAATACTTTATGATTGCTTCTTCCGCTCCAAGCGGCAGAAGCGGTAGCTTGAGTCCAATTGATTCCATCGATTGAATACCAAACATTATTATTTTTCAACTCACCACTCGCACCACCCATTACCCACATTTTTCCGTCATAAACAACCGCCCCGAAATAATTTCTTCCGCTCCACGGAGCAGACGCAGTTGCTTGAGTCCAACTTACCCCATCAGTTGAATACCAAACATCATTTAAAGTCCCCGAATATGGTGAGCCCCCTAAAACCCAAAATTTGTTATTAAAAAATAAAGCAACGTGAGTATTTCTCGCCGGCCATTGAGCGGCAACTGGTGTCCATGTAACACCATCAGTTGAAGACCATACGTTATTGGTTCTTCCTTCAGATTTAACATATCCTCCAGTTATAAGCATTTTGCTTCCGGAGCTTACAACGGCGCTTCCAAAAAGTAAGGGCAATGAGGTGGTAGTTCTATCCCAAACAAGCTGATAAGATTCATTGCTTTTGACACCTTCACCCGCGCTATTTTTAGCGGAAACTTTGTAATAATAAGTTACACCGTTAGTAACGGCTGTATCTATATAAGTCAAAACATTGCCAAGTTCAATCAAAAACGTTTCTCCACCGGAAGTTGTGCCGCGGTATATTTCATAATTAGTTATCCCACCGCCCGTATCCGACGGAGCTGTCCATGATAAAGAAATTTGCATATCGCCGGCAGTGGCCGCCAAGCTTGTCGGAGCTCCGGGGACAGCAGCCGAAACAGCGCTTGCCTCAGCGCTTAATGGGCTGTCACCATTAGAATTTATAGCCGATACTTTATAATAATAAGTTGAACCGTTAGTAAGCCCTGCATCTGTATACGTTGAAACATTTCCAATTTCAGTCAAAAATGTTTCCCCGCCCGAAGTAGTGCCGCGATAAATTTTATATCCAGAAATATAGCTTCCGCCATTTGAAGGCGCAGACCAAGAAAGAACGATCTGTGTGTCACCGGGAGCGGCCGCCACTACCGGAGCGCTTGGCGGAGTAACCGATGTTTGAATATTCCAAACATCGGCTAGGCCGGTGTAACCAGTACTAATCCCAATTTTTCCGCCAATAACCCAAAGTTTATTATTAAATACAAGACTCTCCCCATCGCTTCGCACGCTCCAAGCGGCAGATGAAATTACCTGAGTCCAAGTAGCGCCATCGGTTGACGACCAAATATCGTTTAAATGGACTCCGCCGGGATAATTGTCGCTACTTCCACCCATTATCCATATTTTATTATTATAAATTCCAGAAAATATATAATTTCTAGCGCTCCAACCGGCAGCAGCCGTGGCTTGAGTCCAATTTACTCCATTAGTTGAATACCAAACATCATTTTTGTATGGATACCCACCGGCTATCCACATTTTCCCATCATAAACAAAAGAAGTTAACGCATCCCTTATACTCCAACCGGCACTAGCTGTGGCTTGAGTCCAAGTTACTCCATCAGTTGAATACCAAACATCATTTTTACGGGCACCATCATTGCCTCCCATAACCCACATTTTTCCGTCATAAACAACCGCTGTAAACATATTTCTGGCCGACCAGCCGGCGGCAGCTGTGGCCTGAGTATAATTGACACCATCAGTTGAATAATAAACATCATTTTTATTGCCGGAGCTGGAAAAACCGCCCATAACCCAAATCTTATTATTAAAAGTTAGGGCTGAATGATTATACCTATCAGTCCATCCTGTAGCCAAACCAAGAGAGGGCCAAGTAATACCATCAGTTGAAGTATAAACCGCCCTGCTGCGATAACCAACGATCATTCCGCCCAGCATATACATATTGTTTCCTAGAACAGCAGAGGCGCTTCCATATATCGCGCCAAAATTAGCGCTGGCAGCGGTTCTATCCCAAACAAGCTGATAAGATTCATTGCTTTTGACACCTTCACCCGCGCTATTTTTAGCGGAAACTTTGTAATAATAAGTTACACCGTTAGTAACGGCTGTATCTATATAAGTCAAAACATTGCCAAGTTCAATCAAAAACGTTTCTCCACCGGAAGTTGTGCCGCGGTATATTTCATAATTAGTTATCCCACCGCCCGTATCCGACGGAGCTGTCCATGATAAAGAAATTTGCATATCGCCGGCAGTGGCCGCCAAGCTTGTCGGAGCGCCTGGAACAGTTGCCGGCGTCACGCTATTAGAAGCGGCCGAAGCTGGTCCGGTTCCGATTGCGTTGGTAGCCGTAACCGTGAACGTATAAGCCGTGCCGTTGGTTAGGCCTGTTACCGTGATCGGGCTGGCTGAGCCGGTTCCGGTTAATCCGCCCGGATTTGAAGTAACTGTATAACCGGTGATAGCGCTACCGCCATTTGAACCCGGAGCCGTGAATGTAACTGTTGCTTGAGCATTACCGGCTGTAGCCGTGCCGATTGTCGGAGCGCCTGGAACAGTAGCAGAACTAACGGTTAAAATGAAATTAGCAGTCCTGGTAGTTGTCCCGGCAACGGCGGCAATGGGAATCTGTGTTGTGCCGCCGGGAGTGGAAGTGCTGGTGTTAATCACCATTGCGGAAGAACAAGCAGGACTGCAGGCAACAGGCGAAAAAGAAACAGTAGCGCCGGCGGGAACATTGGAAGCGGATAAAGTTGTCAGTTGCGCCTCGCCTGCCAGCAAAGAAAGATTCACCGTGGCGTTTGTTGCCTCGCCAACAAGAACATTGTCGGAAGAAGGCGCAACAGAAATAGAAAAATCATAAGTTGGCGCGTCTTCGGAAGAGCTGAGCAATCCTTTATTACTGATAGTGATAAATATCTTTTGCTCGTTCGGGTCGCCCAATGTCGCGGTCATGACAAGAATTATGCTTTGTGAATCAGTGTAGCCGGTAACCTTCTGAAAAATAATATCAACAGGAGGGTCCCCGGGGGCTGGACTGACAAACTGCACGCTTAACGGTAAAGTGACGGTTTTAACCACTGTTCCGGTATCATAATTAGCGCCGTAAAACACCTGGTAAAAATCTTTGTTGACAGCGTCGGCAACCAGACGAATACCCCATTGCTGGCCAAGGTCCTGGGACATTGACCTTTGCTGGGCATCATAAAAATTAGCCATTAATTCCGTGGCCGCCAATTCAAACGTCTTCCTGTCTTTAAGCGTTGAAGGAATGGAAAGCGCGCCAATGCTGCCAATAATAATACTGATGCTGACAATAATCAGAAGCTCTACAAACGTGAAACCATTTCTTTTGTTATTTAAGGCTAATCTCATTACTTTTATTCTATCACAGGCAATAAAAACATTCCTAAAATTATATTCCGCCGACCAATTGATAAATCGGGACAATCACTGAAATGGCAATGGTGCCGATTAAAACTCCAATAATCAAAAGCAGCACTGGTTCAATAAAAGCAACCAAAGTCTTTATCGCTGAATCCACTTCCATTTCATAAAATCCCGCTAAAGTCCGCAAAACTTCCTCAGTATGACCGGCGTGCTCAGAAACCGCGATTAAATTAGTAACCACTAGCGGAAAAGCCGGTTCACGGCGAAAAGCTTCTCCAATAGTCAGTCCTTTGGCAATTCCTTCGCGGGCGATGCGCTGCAAGGCCATTTTCAGCTTTTCCGAACCAACCGCGTCAGCAGTCACTTCCAAAGAACTGATAATCGGGATGCCCGCTTTCATAAGAGAAGCAAAAGTGCTGGCAAAACGCTGAATCGCCAGCTGTCCCAAAACGCCATTCAAAACCGGCAGCCGCTCGCCAACCGCGGAAATAATCCTCCTGCCCAAATATACTTGGGTAAAAAAGTACCATCCGCCTATGGCCGCGCCGGCAACCAACGGAAAAACAATCACGGCATTGTCGTTCAAAAACAAACCAACGGCAAAAACTATTCTGGAAAAAAGCGGCGGCGTAATTCCCGCACTCATAAAAATATTGGCTATTTTCGGCAAAGCAAAAGTAGCCAGCAATAAAAGCATCAGAAAAGACATGGCCAGCAAAATAATAGGATAAATCAATGCGGCGCGGATTTTATTTTTCAGCTCCTGTTCTTTGGTCAAAGAAACGCTTAAATTATCCAATGATTCAGCCAAATTTCCCGATGTCTCGCCGGTTTTTACCAGATTGATGAAAACCTGGGAAAAATATTTAGGGTATTTGGCGAAAGTCGTGTAAAAAGGATTGCCTTTTTCAAGATTAGTTTTAATTTCAAACAAGAACGCTTTAATTGCCGGTTTATCCAGATCGCTGATTAAAATATCTATGGCCTTAAAAAGGTCAGTGCCTGCGCGGAGCATTAAAGCAAGATAACGGGTCAAAAATATCCTGTCAGAAAGGGAAATTGACTGACCAAAAAAACCAAGGCCCGCCGCGCCGACACCGCGGTAAACTTTTATTGAAACCGGGTGCAAACCCTTGCCGGTCAAAACCTCCAGCACTTCATTAGGACTGCCGGCTTCAATATCCCCTTCCGTAAATTGCCCGTTAGATTGTGTGGCTGTATAGTGAAATCGCATAAGATAGGTTCTCTATTCCCTGATAACCCTTAATACTTCTTCAATAGTGGTCAGACCCAAACCGGCTTTTTGCAAGCCGTCTTCAAACATAGTAATCATACCATTTTTCCGCGCCAGCGCCCTCAAACCATCTAAAGAAAAATCGTGCGAAACAACGAATTTCCGAATTTCTTCGTTAAAATTAAGTATTTCAAAAATTCCCACCCTGCCTTTAAGGCCGGTATGCCCGCAAACATTGCACCCATTGCCGCGGTACAAAAGTTTTGGCAATTTATAATCTTTTACCCCCAAATCTTCCAACTGGCGTTTTATCAATTCCAATAAAGAACCCTCGGGCTTATAAGACTCAACGCAATCAACGCAAATTTTTCCGACCAAACGCTGGGCCATTGCCAGATTTACCACGGCCGCCACCAAAAATGGCGGGACTTTCATATCCAAAATCCGGGGCACGACAGTCGGCGCATCATTAGTGTGAACAGTGGAAAGCACCAAATGGCCAGTCAGGGCGGCGTTCACGGAAATGTCGGCGGTTTCCTCATCGCGGATTTCACCGACCAGAATAATATTCGGGTCCTGCCGCAACAGTGCGCGCAAAACACTGACAAAAGTAATGCCTGCCTGCGTATTAATCTGAGTCTGATTCACGTATTTTATATTATATTCAATCGGGTCTTCTACGGTGCAGATATTCACTTCCGGTTTGTTCAGAATGCCCAAAATTGAATACAGCGTCGTAGTTTTACCGGCGCCGGTAGGGCCGGAAACTAAAACCATTCCGTAAGATTTTTTTATATTTTCTTTAATTACTTCAATCTGCTCCGGCATCATTCCAAGTTCTTCAAGAGACAACGGCCGCTGAGTGCTGGCAAGCAAACGCATTTCCACTTTTTCACCGAAAAAAGTCGGGATAACCGCGACCCGGAGATCCAGATATTCTTTGCCAATTTGCTGGCGGAAACGGCCGTCCTGAGGCCGCGAATGTTCATCCAGCTTCAAACCAGACAGCAATTTAATCCTCGCTGTCAAAGGCAGATGCACTTCTTTCGGCAACCGCATTATTTCCCGAAGCACGCCGTCAATCCGGTAACGGACCAGCAACGCGTCTTCCAAAATTTCCAAATGAATATCAGAAGCGCGGGTGGACATGGCGTAAACGACAAGATTGTCAACAATAGCCACAATTGGCAAATCTTCAGCTGCTTCTTCAATACCGGTGATTTTTGAACGCAAAGTAGTAGCCACATTTTCCTCAATCAGCCGCCGGAACTCTTCCGCGCCGCCTTTGAAATATAAAGACCATCCCAAACTCAAATCTTCCGGCGAAGCAAGATAAGGTTTTATTTCCATGCCGACATAACGCTTCAAAAATTCAACCGTCTCCAAATCGCTCGGCTCTTCCATTGCCGCGGCAATGGCGCCATCGGGCTCGCGCCTGAAAAGCACGACTCTTTTTTCCCTCGCGATATCTTCAGGCAAAAGCTGGAAAACCTGCTGGTCAATATCTTTTAAAGTCAGAATCGCCCGCCCAATTTCAAAATAATTGGCGAGAAGCTCATTAAAATATTCCTTGGTGATTATGCCGCGGGAAATAAGCGTATCAGCAACATCATGGCCCATGCGACTTGACTCTTCCGCACCCGCGTCAAAATCCTGGGAAGAAATTAATCCATCATTAACCAGCAATTCTTTTAATTTTTCATTGGGAATCTGCATGTAATCAAAATTTTAACGTCAGCCAAAGCGGCAAAACGCTTAGCCACCTACTTATTAGTATAGTAAATATCGCGGCCGGTAGCCAAAAGTAATACAAAGAAACGCGGGGCATTTCTTTATTAGATAAAAAGTGAAAAGTTGAAAGGAAAAAGTTAATTATTAAAAACATCGGCAATAAAACCATTAAATAAAGAATCCAGCCCGGCGTCCCCTGCGCGGACATTCCGGCCATAAGCAGATACGGCTCAATAACTTCAAAAAAACGCCCTCCGTATTTTTTATTCATTTTTTTCGCCGCTATAAAAGCTCCGATTCCAAAAATAAGCGACAATAAATAAGAATTGAAAAAACGGTATCTGGCGTAATAAACAAAATAATCTAAATTCTGGTAAGGCGGAAGAAATAGTTTTCCCATTTCGTCGTTTTTCCAAAGCAAATACTGCCGGTAAGAAATAAAAATGGCAAAACCGAAAACCGCGGCAAAAACCGCGGCAAAAATAAAAAAACCGATTTTCCTATTAGAAAATCGGGTTTTAGAAAATAAAATCTGAAAAATAAACGCAACGCTGAAAATCGCGATTATAATTAAATCCATTATTTAACTGACTAGAGACTTAATGTCGGGCCTGTTCCCAATTCGTAGACCTCATTCTGTGAGGGCTGAGTGCCATTGCAAGCGGTAGCTGCCGCAGCTGGTCTATTACCGCCATCAGTCCTCTCCTTGTCGTCAGTACCACCGCAACGATAGCGATCGCTTTCCATTTTGGCATTTAATTCAAAAGTCTTTGATGAATCATTGCAGGCATATGAATAAAAATAATTAGCATTATTGCTGGGGTCAATTGGCAAAACCGCAATTGGCGAACCGCCAAAGGCAGTCATATCGGTAAATTTAACAGGGAGCCAGCCAGTGCCGTCAACCACCCTGGTTATTACATCATCCTTTAGGACTCCCACGTGCCTACTGCCGCAATTGAGACCTGTACCAGTTATCCCAACAAAGCATGAACCACAGGTTAGGGCACCATAAGACATATCTGGACTACCAATTGTGGACAAATAAAGTCCCAAAGCGCTGTTTAGAGTCGCCAAATCCTGAATCCTGGTAGTATCTCTTGCTTGCGCAAAAAGCTGGGCAGGATTAAGAACCAAAATCGATACTGTTCCAAGAACAGCCAAAATACCGATAACAATAATTAATTCCAAAAGAGTAAATCCTTTTTTCATATTATTTAATCATAATTTTTAATTATATTTATTATATCATAACCGGAGCTTGTCGGAAAAACAAGGTGTGGATAACTTAATCTGCTGTGCATAAAATTTATTTCAAAAAATTCTTTATTTTAGCGACCAGATCATCAATAGTTGTCCGCGCTTTCACGATATAATCAACCACGCCAAGATCTTTTCCCCTTTCAATGTCCGTTTCCTGCCCGAGGTTGGATATGATAATTACCGGCGCGCGCGACGCCTGCGGGTCTGTTTTGGCTTCTTCCAAAATTTCAAATCCGGATTTCCCGGGCAAAATAATATCCAATAAAATCAAATCGGGGTTTGCCGATTTCATTAATTTTGACGCCTCAGTGCCGGTGCGGATATTAGTCACTTCAAATCCTTCTTTTGTCAGACGGTTGCCCAAAAGCGAGGATAAAAATGGGTCGTCTTCAATAAGTAAAATTTTCTTCATTTATTTAATAGTATAAAATATTTTCTTCAATTTACCAAGTATCTCTTGACTCCAAAAATCTGTATGAATTTCATCTCCCGACTTTCACTAACCAGTGCTACGCTATAGCGTAGCACTGGTGCTATACTACTTATGTACTTAGGTTTGGATAAATATATATATGAAATCAATTCCATCGGTTAATAAATTTAAATCACGAAAAGAATGGGAATCGCATACGTGGTCAAAATTGATTGAGGGATTTACAGAAATCAAATCTCCACAAGAAATGGAAAAATCACTTAGTCTGCTGCTGACCACTCATGAAAAAACCCAAATGATCAAGCGCGCTTCGGCGATTTCCCTTTTAAAGCAAGGCAAAAGTTATCGGGAAATTGGAAAAATGCTTTGGCTCTCGCCTACCACTATAAACGCCATCCGAAAAAGTATCCGAGCACAAGAAGGATATGTAAGCGATTATATGCGGAATAAAAAATCAGAAAAGAAACAAAAGCCGATTAGCAAGAAAGAATTAGACCAATTGATATTTACTTCATGGGTAGAATCGTTTTTTACTCTACCGCCACCGCCGATTCCTCATCCGCGATTAATGAGACAATTAGGATATAAATCTTTTAGGCCGCGAAAATAAAGATGTAAAATAAAAAAATAATATAAAAATCTTGGTGCTACGCTATAGCGTAGCACTGTCACTTACTTCTGTATTCTCTAAATTTGAGTAAATAATATCTCCCTCAATCATAACCGACAAAACAAAATAAACCGGAAAAATAAATGACTCCCCTTGCGGAGAGTCATTTAAGATAAAAACTTTCTAGTTGTCCCATGCATGTTTCCTGCGAAACATGAATCGAGACTTAAGGCTCCTCGATTAAAACCTATGAACATACTTTCGTATGCTATCGTTCTCCTCAAATATTAAAATATTTGATTTTTGTTTAATTAATCCACGCACAGCTTCCGCTACGCGTGCCTTGTTACGACTTCTGCCATGTCACCG
>CAYHXS010000005.1:0-19079 GCA_964360665.1 uncultured Candidatus Saccharibacteria bacterium
AGGTTTTTGACTATGCTGGCGCCGTTTTTGGCCTTGGGCATTGGCGTATTTTTTGACGAATTTTACCGGCAGTTTTTGGTTAAAAAAGAAAAGATCGCGTATTTGGTTCTCGCGCTGATTCTGCTTTTTGAGATTTTTTACGCGATTAACAATCAGATTTCATATTATCCGGCCGGGCCGGAGCCATGGCTTTTTTCAAAAGTACGTTTTGAAAATTATAATTGGGGTTATAATGAGCTGGGAAAATATCTGGACCAGGAATTAGCCGGTCTGATGCCGGGAATCACTTTTGACTTGAAATACCGTTTTTTGGAAAAGCTGCGTATGCGGGCTCTCAATAAAGGCAGGGAACAAGGATTAAAGCCATACCCGGCGCTGATTATTTATAACGGCAATTTTGATCGGGCGGCAAGATTGTGGGTTTTGGACCGGCTTCATATTTATCATGCTTGGCCGATTATCAGTCTGGAAACATATTATGAGTATCTCCGCCAAAACGGTTCTGATTATTTTGACCGTGTCGGATTTGAGCGTTATTATTTCATATCGCAGATGAACATCGTTTCAACTCCGGAAGAGCAAGCGCTTAGCCGCGGAACTTTAATAAGCATTTATAATCCGCGGGGTGACGAAGCGTTTAAGATTTATAAATTTTAAGAACTTAACTCATGATTGAATTTAAAGTTTTAAAAAAATCAAAAAAAAGCAGGGCGCGGCTAGGAATTCTGAAAACGCCGCATGGAGAAGTGGAAACGCCGTCTTTGGTGCCGGTGGCGACGCAGGCCGTGGTTAAAACTTTGACCAGTGAGGAGGTTTTGCAGACTAAAAGCCGGATTTTGATTTCCAACACTTTCCATCTCCATCTGAAACCCGGAGAGAAAATCGTCAGGCAAAATGGCGGAGTCCATAAATTTATGAATTGGCCGCGGCCATTAATGACTGATTCCGGCGGTTTTCAGGTATTCAGCCTGGGATTTGGCCACGACCTTAATGTCGGGAAGGTTTTAAAATATTTTCCTGGCCGGACAGGTCCCGGGGACAAAAACGAGAAAATGATTAAAGAGGGGGCTCAGCCGAAATCGCTTAAAATTACCGATGACGGCGTGCATTTTCGTTCACCTTTGGACGGCCGGGAATTATTTTTAGGACCCAAAGAATCAATGAAAATTCAGGACGATTTGGGAGCGGATATTATTTTTGCTTTTGATGAATGCACTTCGCCGCTTTCCACTTATGAATATGTAAAAAAATCTTTAAGGCGGACGCATGAGTGGGCGAAAATTTGCATTAAAGCGAAAAAATCTCGTCAAGCTTTATTCGGCATTGTTCAAGGGTCGCATTTCAAAGATTTGCGGAGAGAAAGCGCGACCTTTATTGATTCGCTGGATTTTCCGGGGTTTGGCATTGGCGGCGATCTTGGAGATAGCAAGGAAACCATGATAAAAATTCTGCGCTGGACTATGCCGTATTTGGATGATAAAAAACCGAGGCATTTATTGGGAATTGGCTATCTGGAAGATATGGAAAATATCGTGAAAGAGGGGATAGATACCTTTGATTGCACCGTGCCGACGCATTACGCGAGGCGGGGCATTGCCTTTACCGGTTCCGGGAGGTTGGATTTGCGCCAGTCAAAATTTTTGAAAGACAAATCTCCGCTGGATAAAAATTGTGACTGCAAGGTCTGCGCAATTTATCATAGAAGTTATATCTGCCATCTTCTGCGCGCCAATGAAATTACGCCGCTTTCCTTGCTTACTTTTCACAATCTTTATTTTTTCAACAGTTTCGTGGAAAAAATAAGGGAAAAAATAAAAAATGGAAAAATTTAGCGGAGAAAATCCGGTCCGGGAATCCGCGCTTTATGTAGTGCGGAACGCGAAGGATGTCCGCCTTAATGAGGGGGTAATCATAGAATTCGCGAAAAATCTGGCAAAAAATAATTTTGAAATTCCTTCCTGGCCGGAAGAAATGCACTTTGTTTCCGGAGACAGCCGGAAACAGCTTGATTACCTTATTGTTTTGGATGCTTTGAATTTTTGTTTTTGGTCAAAAGATGAACGCTGGTCCGTTAGTTATAAAGGCAGGCGTTATAATGGCTATTTTGCCTTATCTCTTTCTCTTAAAAAATTTTTTGAGGAAAAACCGGAAAAAGCGGAAATGGGTTATTTGTCGCGCCTTTCTTACAGCGAGTTTTGTGAAATATTGGGTGGAGGCGCCAATTTGTTTTTTTTACGCGAACGCTGGAAAATATTGCGGGGAATAGCCAAGGTTTTGACGGAACAGTATGGAGGCGATTCCCGGAAATTCATTGCCGGCGCCGAAAAGCGCCTTTCCAATTTAATCCCTAAAATTGCCGGGGAACTGCCTTCTTTTGACGATACGGCGGTTTATAGCGGTAAAAAAATATATCTCTGGAAAAGAACGCAGATTTTGCCGATGGATATTTATGGTGCGTTTCAGGGAAAAGAATTCGGAGAATTCAGTGACCTTGATTACGCGACTGCTTTTGCGGATTACAAATTGCCGCAAATTTTGCGGCATTTTGGCATTCTGGGATATTCCGGTGATTTGGAAGAAAGAATTAAAAATAAAAAATTAATTCCCGCCGGTTCCAAGCCGGAAATAGAAATTAGGGCGGCGACCATCTGGGCGGTGGAGCGCCTAGCGGAAGAATTGCGGAAATTGGGGAAGAAAATTTTTCCATTTCAAGTTGATTGGATTTTATGGAATCAAAGTCAGGAAATCATAATGCCCTTGCCTTATCATTTGACCAAGACCATCTTTTATTGAAATAGTATGGTTACGCAAAAAATTATTAAAATACTGAAAAACAGCGGCATCGGGGTGCTGCCCACGGATACGATTTATGGATTGGTCGGACGGGCTTTGGACAAAAAAACAGTGGAGCGGATTTATAAAGTCAGAAAACGCAATCCAAAAAAACCGCTGATTATTTTGATTTCGTCTTTAAGCGATTTGAAATTATTCGGCGTTAAACCGGACAAAAAAACAAAAATAATTTTGAAAAAACTTTGGCCGGCCCCGATTAGCGTTATTTTGGATTGCCCGCTAAAAAGATTTTTTTATCTTCACCGCGGCACCAATGGTTTGGCATTCCGTTTGCCGGCAAAAAAGTCATTGCGGGATTTATTGGAAGAAACCGGGCCCTTGGTCGCACCGAGCGCGAATCCGGAAGGATTGTTGCCGGTGAAAAATATCCGGAAGGCAAAACAATATTTTGGCGGTAAAATTGATTTTTATGCTGATGGCGGAAATTTGGAATCTTCGCCGTCAACGCTTTTAAAAATCAAAGGCAATAAAATCACCATGCTTCGCAAGGGGAAAATCGGGTATAATTTAAATATATGTTGATTCGCAATGCGCGGAAATCCGATATAAAAGCTATATTGGGATTAATTGAAGGCGTGGTCAAGCATCACAATAAAATTGACTGTTATTATAAGCCTTTTTCGCAATATAGCGGGCTGGAAGAGGAAATTGGGTCGTGGTTTTCAAATAAAGAAATGGCGGTACTGATCGCGGAAGATAGCGGGAAACTGGTTGGTTACGCGCAAGTGAGCGTTGAACCGGCGCCTACTTATGTTTTAGCGAAGAAAATTGGCATAGTTTATGACATGTTTGTTTCAGAATCCTATCGCCGTAAAAAAATAGCGAAAAAACTGTTTGATGAGGCGTTACGGTGGTTCGCGCTGAAAAAAGTAAGGCATATTGAATTAAGCGTTGATGCGCGGAATGAATCAGGGGTTAAGTTGTGGAAATCCCTTGGATTTTTTGAATATAAATTGAGAATGCGCTTGGATCTGTAAAACAACGGTTTTATGTTAAAATAAGGTAATAAAAGACGGCTATTATGGGCTTATTATGGCTTACAATTTTGATTTTAAGCGTGGTCTCGGCTATATTCGCCTGGATTAATTTTCCGCGCGAAGGGCGTTTTAATAAATTGGCAATCAGTCTTTTTTTGGCCAACGGCCTTTTGAATATTTTTTGGAGTTATCTGGTTCTGCGGAGAAATTTGGTTTTGCCGCAGTTTTTTGAAGCATTGGCGTTTGATGCCGCCGCAATCGGCCTGATTATTTTAATTTGGCCGCTTACAAGATTGGCTTTTATCCTTTTATGGCCGTACGCGGTTTGGATCGCGTTTGCTGTTTTCATGGCATTCCGGGTTTTATTTTTTTAAATCATAAAGCGCAGTTTAGACATCGCATATATATGGTAAGAAAAACTTTTCAAACTGTCAGCGCGATAATCGCGATAGCCGCTTCGCTGGCAACCGGTTTATTAAGCGTTATTTCTTTGCAGGCGGTTTATTCAGGAAATCTTGGCTTGATATTTATCGGGGCCATGCTTCTTGCTTATCTTCTCGGCGCTTCTTATGTCGGTTCGCTGATGATGGTTTGGATATCGTATTGGGAATTGCCCTTTTGGCTTTTTATGGCCTTCGGTTTGATCAGCGCCGGGACTTTTTTGGTTATGATTAGCGGAATACCGTTTTTTGCGTCAGTTGGAGTGGGCGGGGCAATAGCGTTTATAATTCCTTATTTGTTGTATATATTCGCGATTTCCCGTTTGGGTTTGAAGGCATTCCGCGGTTGGAAACAATGGGCGCAGAGTTCGTCTTAATAAATGGTATAATTAGATAAATGAAACGCGCGGCAATAGCATTAATTTTAACGAATTTGCTGGTTTTTAGCCCGGCTAATGCCGGTTTTGGAAGCAGGTTTTTGGCGCAGGTCGGGACAGTGGGAGTGGCGGATTTGGGAGTGGAAAATCCCGGCCTTTTGCCCACCAACCCATTTTATTTTTTGAAAGAATGGGGAAGGGGAATCCGCCGTTTTTTTACTTTTAATCCCGCGGCGCAGGCGGACTTGGAATTGGAATTCGCGAATGATAAGGCCGCCGAGCTGAAAAAAGTTGAGGAAACCAGGCCAAATGATTTGACGGCGATTTCCAACGCGTTAAAAAATTATCAATCTTCGCAAGAACGTTTAAATGACAGATTTGAAGATCTCGACGAGACCTCGGAAAATCCGAATGTCAGTAAGCTTTTGGACAAATTCGCGACCCGCGCTTTGCAGCATGAAAAGATTTTCAGCGAATTAAAAGAAAAATTTTCCGATAACGAAGAAATAAATGAATTGGCCGATGGTTCAATAGAAAGGATTGAAGAATCGGCCGCCTCCGCGTCTTTTAATGATGATCCTGACTCTTTTGCCGCCAGATTTGAAAAAGCGGCAAGGGAATTGAAAGAGAAAGGTGTTAATAATGCCCATTCCAGCGCTATTGAGATGATTGAGGGCGTGCAGAACAAGGTTTCGAAAAATACCCAGGAATCCTTGAAAGCAATTCAGGAGGAATTGCAAAAAGAATTGGATGAACAGCTGGATGAAGAAAGAATAAATGAGGAAGAGAATTTAAAAAACGAAAAAGAAAAGATTTTAAATTCTTTTTTTGAAGAATCCGTCAGTAAAGAAATATCTCCGGAAGAAAAACAATCTTGCCCGGACATTAAAATAAAATTGGATGAACTTTGGAAGAGTTTTAAATCAAAATCAATAAGCGATGAGGACTACAATAAGCAATATGAATCTTTAAAAGTTGAGTCGGCCGGGTGCCTGGAAGAAAAGAAATCCGAATAGCCATGGGATTAATTGAAGAACTTAAAAAAATTATAAAAAGCGATATCGCGGCTGATGAAGAAAGCCGCCTTAAATACAGCTATGATGCCAGTTTATTTGAAGTAAAGCCGGAAGTGATAGTTTTTCCGAAGGATTGCGAGGATTTAAAGGCGCTGGTGCAATTCGTAAGCGATAAAAAGAAAAATGGCCAGAAAATCTCCATATCTGCCCGTTCCGGCGGCAGCTGCATGAGCGGGGGATCGCTTACCGAGTCAATCATTGTTGATTTTACCAGATATTTTAACCGCATAAAAAATATCAGCAATTATTCCGCTGTGGCGGAACCCGGGGTTTACTACCGTGATTTTGAAAAAGAATCGCTAAAGCAAAATTTATTGCTGCCATCTTATCCTGCGTCCAAAGAGCTTTGCGCTTTAGGGGGTATGGTGTCCAATAATAGCGGAGGAGAAAAGACTTTAACTTACGGGAAAACCGAAAATTTCGTCGTTGAGTTGAAGGTTATTTTAAGCGACGGCAATGAATACGTGGTTAAGCCGTTGGAAAAATACAAATTGATGAAAAAAATGCAGGAAAACACTTTTGAAGGCCGGATATACTCCAAGACGTATGATTTGATTAATAAAAATTTTGATTTATTGCGCGCCGCCAAGCCGGATGTTTCCAAGAATTCCGCCGGTTATTATCTTTGGAACGTGTGGGATGGCCATACTTTTGACCTTACCAAGCTGTTTGTCGGTTCCCAGGGAACACTCGGGCTTATTACGGAAATAAAATTTCGCCTGGTAAATCCGAAAAAATATTCAAAAACAGCGGTTATTTTTTTGAAAAATCTTGACCCGCTTTTGCCGGTGGTGAAAACGGTTCTTGAATTCAAACCGGAAAGTTTTGAGTCTTTTGACGACAATACTCTTAAATTGGCAATCCGTTTTTTGCCGGGGCTTTTGAAAAGCCTTAAGACAAAGAATTTTTTCAAATTAGGGTGGGAATTTTTGCCGGAATTTTGGATGATGCTTACCGGAGGATTTCCCAGATTGGTTCTTTTGGCGGAATTTACTGGCGATAAAGAAAAAGAAATTAGCAGGCAAATAGAAGGTTTGCCGGCGAAGTTGAGGGCATTGGGGGTTAAATTTCGCATAATTAATGACGCCGATGAAGCGCAAAAATATTGGGTTATAAGGAGGGAAAGCTTCAGATTATTAAGGGAGCATATAAAAGGAAAAAGGACCGCACCGTTTATTGACGACTTTATAGTAAATGTGGAAAAGCTTCCCGAATTATTGCCGCGCTTGCAGAAAGTTATGTCAAAATATGATTTGACCTACACGATTGCCGGCCATATGGGCGACGCCAATTTTCACATTATTCCTCTGATGGATTTTAAAGACCCCAAAGCCCGTGAAATTATCAAAAATCTTGCTGATGAAGTTTATGATTTGGTTTTAAGCCTTAAGGGTTCAATCACGGCGGAGCATAATGACGGCTTGATTCGCACGCCGTATCTGGAAAAAATGTACGGTCCGAAAGTCTGCAAACTTTTTGAAGAAACTAAAAAGATATTTGACCCGCTGGATATATTCAATCCGGGCAAGAAAGTTAACGGCAATTTGGATTACGCCCTTAAGCACCTGGTTACCACTTCATGATATGCTTTATTTCAGAAAGCATAGTTTACTTATATTCACGGGATTTCTGAGCGGAATTCTGCTGTTGGTAGGAATTGGATATCGGATTAATAACAAAAAATCGCCGATAACAATAAAAAAGGAGATTTTAGCCGGTTCAACTTTCAGCGTTATGGCTGATGAGGCGGGAATAGCGGTTGAGACTGCGGCAAAATTGTTGGATAGCGCCAAGGAAGTTTATGACCTGGCCAATATTGCCGCCGGTAAAGATTTAATTTTTGTTTATAATAGTGAAACAGGCGGGCTGGAGGAAATGCGGTATGACATTGATAAAGATTTCCAGCTTATTTTAAAAGATGTTTCTACGACTACCGGAGAATTTTGGAGCGCGGAAAAATCATTGATACCGTATATTGTTGAAGTCGCGGAAGAAAAGGGAATTATAGAGGAATCGCTTTATAAAGCCATTGTTTCGCAGGATTTGGACCGGCGTTTAGCTTTGGCTTTGGCGGAAACTTTTGCCTGGCAGATTGATTTTGCCGGAGAAATCCAGAAAGGCGATTCGTTCAAGGTAATTTACGAAAAAAAATACCGCGATGGAGTTTACGACTATCCGGGGAAAATTTTAGCGGCGGAATTCGTTAATAGTGGAGAAAAATTTCAGGGATTTTATTTTCAGGGAAAAGAAACCAAGGAAGGTTATTATGATGAAAACGGCAATTCCCTCCAAAAAGTATTTTTAAAAGCCCCGCTACAATATAAATATATCAGTTCCGGTTATACTTATCGTCGTTTTAATCCGATTTTAAATGAATATACAAAACATCGCGGCATTGATTATGCGGCGCCTCAAGGTACCCCGGCGGTGTCGGTAGGGGACGGAACAGTAGTTCAAGCCGGCTGGAACGGCCAACTCGGCATTTCGGTAAAAGTGCGCCATAATGAGACGTATACGACGGTTTACGGCCATTTTATGAGTTTGGCAAAGGGGATACGCGTTGGGACACGCGTAAAACAAGGGCAAATTGTCGGTTATGTTGGCTCTACCGGGCTTTCCACTGGCCCGCATCTGCATTATGAAATGCATAAATTCGGTTCCCTTATTAATCCGTTTACGGAAAAAATTCCCGCGGGTGAGCCGATAAGAGAAAAAGACCTTGGGCAATTCAAGGAAATAAAAGAGAGGTATCAAAAAAATCTTGATTTGATTTAAAAAAAATGAAGCATTTCAGCGATAAATTTAAATATCCGAATTTGATTTTATTTTTTTTATTTTCATTTTTGACTTTTTTTCTTTTTAAAATCGGTTCTTTTCAAGAGTGGGTTCTGCGTTTAGAGGACTTTGGATATTTGGGGGCATTTCTGGCCGGAATGTTTTTTGTATCAACTTACACGACTATCCCAGCAACCGCGGTACTTTTTCTTTTTGCGGAAAGTTTTGATAATTTATTGGCTTTATCGCTGGTTGCCGGAGCCGGGGCGGTCTTGGGTGATTATTTTGTTTTCCGTTTTGTAAAAGACGGTTTAGCGGATGAACTGGGTGGCATTTTTAAACATATTAGCGGAAATGGATTCAGGAGAGTCCATTGGATAGCGCATACCAAGTATTTCGGCTGGCTGGGGCCGGTTTTGGGGGCATTAATTATTGCATCACCGTTGCCGGATGAACTCGGAGTTGGTCTGCTCGGCATTTATAAGATGGAAAATAAAAAATTTATTTTGCTGTCTTTTGTTTTGAATACGATAGGAATTTTCTTTTTGCTCAGTGTATTAAGGAACGTTTGGTATTGATGAATTTTAAGATAGGGGACTTTTTTTGCCCTTTATCATATGTCGCACAATATATCTTTTACGACATATAAATAAAACCAATAAGCTTTAAATTTATATGACGTAAAAGATAAAGGTTATTTTGTGCGTTGAAGTTTCTCTTTTATTTTTTTTACATTCTCCCTACCAGCTGTTTAAGCAGGTCCAGTACAAAATTCAGGACTGTAATTGATATTTTTCCGATTGCCAATAAAAAAGCGTTTACATTAACTCCAAGATTATTCCCTATCCATATATCCAGCGCTCTGCCCCAAATAAACAGCTTTTTAGTCAGTTCTATCAGGTCAGAGCCGGACTGAGGCAAATAATTGGCCAGATTCTTGGCTGTTACGTTAAAAAAGTCAAATAAACGCAGTAATAAGTCCATTTCTATCATTATAACATTTATAGGTACTGTAACGGGTCTAAATCGCCGCCAAACGGCATGATTGGCCCGCAATTGACTTTGCTTGGCCTGATAATAAAAGTCTGGCTGGCATAGACAGTAAGGTGCAGGTGTGGCCCTGTTGCGTAGCCGGTAGAGCCCATATAGCCGATTATCTGGCCGCGTTCTACGATATCTCCTTTATTTACCGATTGCAGTGAAAGATGGGCATAGAGTGTGGTCAGATTATTTTCATGTTCTATCACGATAAATTTACCGTAAGCGCCTTTATAGCAGTATTTATCCTGGTTCCAGACTTCTATAATCTTTCCTTTTTCCGTCGCGAAAACCGGCGTTCCTATTGGCGCTCCGATATCAATGCCATTATGCGCTTTTCCTCCGTAAAGCCACGAAGGCAAGCCCCATTTTTGGGTTAATCTGCCGTAACCGCCAGAATCTTTCATTGTTACTGGCCAGGCGAGCGCTCCGGGACGCGGCGTAGGCAAAAGCGACGGGTCTATCTTTTTCCTTAATTCCGCTTCTATTTTTTCCACTTCCGCGGAAACAGCCGCCTGTAGATTTTTTAGTTCGTTGATTTGCGATTCGAAAACTTTTTCCTGATTTTTTGTTGTTTGCAATAATAATTGCTGTTCTGATTTCTGGCCTGAGGAGATTAGTTTCTTGTTTTTAATATTTTCTCTTTCCGACTCCACTCTTTTTTTCTTTTGTGAAGTAGTATCAATAGTATTGGATAATTTATCGTCTAGAGCAGCCAATTCGCTTACCTGGGAAGAAAGCGTTTCATTGATTGTTTGCAGGTTTACCAATTCATCAATATCTTCCGCCAGAGTTTTTCCTTTAAGCAAGGTATGTAGAAGCGTTTCATTGTCTCTTGCCTGGATTTCGCGCAGAATTTGGGAAACCCCGGATTTCTTTTTTGACATATCATCTCTTACGTCCTTTAAGTCGTACCCCAATTCTTGGATTTCCAGATTTAATTTTTCAATGTTAATTTCGCTTGAGCGCATGCCTAAATTCAACTGGTTTAATTGCAAGTCCAGCTTTTTTATTTCTTTTTGGAGAGTTTTTCCCCGTCCTTCAGTCTCATTCAAATCTTTTTGTGTTTGGAGAATTTTTTGGTTGATTTCCTGCAGTTCCTTGCTTTTGCTGTCAATGGCATTTCTTAAATCCTGCGGTATCTCAGCCGCTAAAATAATTCCCGTTGATGCAAAGAAAATAATAATCGCGGGCGCCAATCGGTACAACATAGTTAAGATTCCAATTTTTTAATCGCGATTTCTATTCTTTTCAACACCTCGTCTTTTCCGAGAATATCCATAAGTTCAAACGGTCCGGGAGATTTGTCTCGTCCGCTTAAAGCCGCCCGCAGGGGCCAAAGCACCTCTCCCCTTCCCTGCTGATTTGCAAATGGCATAAGATAAATTTCCAGTTTTTTTTGATTAAATTCGTGTTCAAAAATGCTTCGGGTTATTTCTTGGATTGTCCGCAAATTTTCCTTAATTTTTTCTTTGCCGGTATTTTTCCAGATTAAAAGATTAGCATCATATTCTTTCAGCAGCAGGTTATTTTTCAAATCAAGGAAATCCCCCAGTTTTTCCATTCTGGAACGCTCCAGTTCTAGCAGTTTAAGTGTGTTGTTTTTGTCTTTAAAGATTATTTTTTCTTCCCCGTAAAGGTCAATCAGGGATTTCAGCAGTTCTCCCGCGGTTTTTTCTTTCAAGTATTCCGAATTAAGCCAATTAAGTTTTTGAACGTCAAACACAGCTCCGCCTTTTTGTATCCGGTCCAAGCCGAATTTTCCGATTAATTCGTTTATTGAAATTTTTTCTTTGTCATCCTGCGGATGCCAGCCAAGCAAAGCAATGAAATTAACCAGCGTTTCCGGAAGATACCCAGATTCTTTGTATTCCTGGATGGCGGTGGCGGAATGGCGTTTGGACATTTTACTGCGGTCCGGGTCTAAAATCAGCGGCAAATGGGCGTATTTCGGCCGGGTGAATCCAAGAGCTTCTTGCAGAAGAATTTGCTTTGGGGTGTTGGCAATATGGTCTTCTCCCCTGATAACGTGGCTGATGCGCATTTCAAAGTCGTCAATTACTACGGCAAAATTATACAGAGGCGTACGCAAATTTTTGGCTAATGCAAAATCTCCCAAAAGACTAGTAAAAAAGTGAACTTGACCACGAATAATATCATCAAAGACAATTTGATGGGCTGGATAAGTAGTTTCATTACCAGAGGCATTCGGACTAATTTCAGGAATCTTAAATCTAATTAGTTCCCCTGTATTTAAATTTTTATTTCTTGCATCACAGTTATGTATAAGCACTGCATTATTAGCAACCTGCCATTCCCTTTCCTTTTCAAGTTCTTCTTTGGTATGCGGACAGTAATAAGCCTTTTTTTCTTTTAAAAGTTGTTCCAGATATTTCGCGTATAAATCCAGCCTTTCGCTTTGGCGGTAAGGCCCTTCGTCCCAGTCCAGGCCGAGCCATTTAAGCCCCTTAAGAATATCGTCTTCAAACCGTTTTTCTGACCGTTCCAGATCCGTGTCTTCAATTCTGAGAATAAATTTGCCTTTGTATTTTTTGGCAAAAAGCCAGTTAAAAAGGGCGGTCCGCGCGGTTCCTATGTGGAGATAACCGGTCGGAGACGGCGCAATGCGCACCCGGATTTTATTTTTATTTAAGAAACTGAACGGATTAAACATTTAAGTAGGTTAAAAGATGTCTTGCGATTAAAGCGGCGGAATCCGGCCGGTAAAAACTTCTGGCGGCCGCTTCCATTTTTTGCAGCAGCTCCTTATTTTGCAGTATTTTTTTAACTTCATCAATGATTAAGTTGGTTAACAGATTTTCTTCATGAATCACTATTGCCGCGCCGCTCTCCGAATAAATCCGGGCGTTTTCTTTTTGGTGGTCTCCGGCGGAATTCGGAAGCGGCACCAGAATGGAAGCTTTTCCAAAAGCGGCCAGTTCAAAAATAGTTCCGGAACCGGCTCTGGCCAGAACCAAATCGGAAACAATCAGGGCATCGGCAAGATCTTTGTCAAAAAAAGCCCGGAAATGATAGCGGTTTTTTTCCAGGTCGCCCCAGTCTTTAGTAAGAAAATCGTATTCTTTTTTGTAATCATCGTAATTTTGCGTTCCGGTTTGATGCAGAATTTGGAATTGCTGAAGCAGAGGCTCCAGCCCTTCCATAACAAAATTATTTAATTTTTCCGCGCCTTGCGAACCGCCCAGGATAAGGATTGTTTTTTCATCAGGATTAAATCCGAAACTTTTTAGAATTTGGTCTTTTTCATTTTCTCCGCCAAGCGGTTCGGTCTGAGCCATTAGTGAACCGCGCACCGGATTTCCGACGATTTCAATATCTTTATTTTTGAAATGGTCGGCGGCGGAACTGAAAGCAAGAAATATTTTTTTTGCCAGAAAACCGGATATTGCATTGGTAAGTCCGGGAATGCTGTCCGATTCGTGGATAACTACCGGTATAAAATAAAATTTGCCTATCAAAACCGCCGCCAAAGCGCCAGGCCCGCCTTTGGAGAAAATCACATCTGGCATAAACCAAAAAACCTTCCAAAGTAATTGCGCTAAACTTAAAATGAATTTTGGAATATCAATTAAGTTTGACGGAGACCAATAGCGCCGCAGTTTACTGGAAATAACCGGCACGAATTCAATGCCATTATCCACTATCTCCTGGGCATATTCCCGGGCAGACCCGAAATAACGCATATCCAAAGGAATTCCCAGCTGACCGGACTGTTTTTTTAGTTCCTGCGCAACGGCAATTAGCGGAAAAATATGTCCTCCGGTTCCACCGCCGGTTAAAAGTACTTTTAATTCAGCCATAGGTTATAACTTATCTTAAATAATAATTTCTAAAGTCTATTATTGAGATGAGTTTTGGATATATTCACCATTATACCCGAAATAGCCATGAAAATCGCTAAAGCCGTGCCTCCATAACTGATATAGGGCAAAGGAATGCCGGTAAGCGGAATTAAGCCTGAAATAGCGCCGATGTGCATGAAAGTTTGGAGCCCTATCAGCGTTCCGAATCCTATTAAAAGCAGCTGCCCGAATTTATCCCCGGTTTTTTTAGCCAGTAAAAAACTTCTGATTATGATAAAGACGAAAATTAATATAATGAACAGCGCGCCGATAAAGCCGAGTTCCTCCGCTATAATGGCGAAAATGGAATCATCAATCGGTTGCGGAAGATAATGCAGTTTGGTGGTTGATTGCCCGAATCCCTTGCCCCATAATCCTCCGGAGCCAATGGCAATGCGGGCCCAGGTTATCTGATATGACGAGGTTTGCGTGTTGGCATCAGGATTTAAAAAACTTGTCAGCCGTTCCCAGCGGTAAGGAGTCAGATAAGAAATAATAAAAAATCCGGCCAGCCCCAGAATAACCGTACTGATAATAAAAGAGAATTTTGCGCCGCTGAAAAAATACATAATAACCGCCGTCAGCATCAAAATCACCGCCGCGCTGGTGGACGGTTGGAAAATCAGGAGCAAAGCAGTCAGTCCGCAAATGATTAGAAAGGGCAGAAAACCTTTCCAAAAACTTTCAAGCCGGTGCGTTTTGTCGCTTAACCAGGACGCGAGATAGATTATGAAAGTGATTTTTAGAAGTTCAGACGGCTGAAAAACAAGCGGCCCGATTTTTAACCAGCGCAATGACCCGCCGGATGCTTTGCCAAGGGGCGTAAATAAAACTAATACCAACAGAATGAATGTAAAAAGAAGTAAAATAACGGCAAATTTTTGGTAATTTTTGTAATAAAATTTTGAAGCGAGCCAAAAAAGCACCGTACCAACGCTTAAGCCATAAATAAGCTGGTGCTTAAGATAATAATAACTGTCATTGAATTTTAATTTTCCGAGATCTGAAGACGCGCTGGTGAATATGGCTAAGCCTATAATTATCAGAAGAAAAGTGCCGAAAAGGATGATGTAGTCCGGCGCGCCGCCGCGCGAATTGGATTTAAATATTTTCATACGGATATTGAAGTAGGTTCTATAGCGGAATTCCGTTTTTTTGGTTTGTTATTTTTCCTTCCTGAACGGATAATTTTCCGTTAATAATAACATGAACCGCTTCGTTTTCTTTTAAAAGCGCCAGATCCGCGAAATTGCCTTCGGACAGCACCCCTCTTTTTTTGATTTTAAAAATTTTTGCCGGTACGGAAGTTATTTTCCGGATAGTTTCTTCCATTGGCAGGTTTTTTTCCGCCGCTAATTTAAGAAATTTTTTGAAAGTGCCGGTTGAACGTTCCGGTTTCAGCGCGGCCTGGGACCCTAAACTGGCGCTGTTTGAAGCGATCAGCGCCTGGGGATGGAAAAGAAGTTCCGGAAGTAAATCTGAATTAATATTATTGTAAAATAATTGCGCCCTTAAGTTGGTTATCTCCATCAGCATCAAAAGGCCTTCCGCCAGATCCAGTCCCCTGCTTTCGGAAAATTCGCCCAAAGTTTTACCGGCAAGAGAAGGATGGTTTTCCGCTTCTCCGATAACCAAATTTTCCAGATTATTTTCTATCAGGGACAATTCTTTTAATATTCCCAGTCGGTGGTTTTTGTCCGTTATATATTCCAGCATTTTTTCCAGGGATTCCTGCTGGGTCCAGGGCGGGAGAAAGGTATAAATTGGCATAATGCTCATGCCAAAAGGGTTGATGTCAAAAAACACATTTTGTTTGTGAAGGTTATTTTCAATAATGGACAGCGCTTCGCGGAATTGTTCTTCAAATCCGGCAATCGGCCGGAAATGGCTGATGATTGTCGGAATGCCGATTTCTTCAGCTACGAAAGCCGTTTCCTTGACTGATTTAATCAGATCTTTTTTCTCGTCTCTGAGATGCGTGGCGTAGACGCCGCCTCTCCTGATAACCGGTTTAAGGAGTTTTTTAATTTCTGAATAAGACACAAAACGGGAATGGATATAACTTAATCCAGTTGACAGACCGAGCGCGCCTTCTTTCAAGGCGCTTTCAATAGTATGCTGGAATACGGAAATTTCCGAGTCTGTTAAATCGCGGATATCGTCTCCGGCTAAATCCCGCCTGATTGTTGAATGGCCGATTAAAGTTCCGAAATTAACCCCTAAGCCCAATTTTCTCAGCGTGCCTTTAAATTCATTTATCGTATTCCAGTCAATGTTTATTTTTTCTCCGGTTGTCCAGGTGCGGATTGATTTTAGAGAGCCGTAAAAAAGCGGCGCCAGGGATGAGCCGCATTGGCCGCCGATTATGGTAGTGACTCCTTGCAGGAGAAAATCTTCCTGTAAAGGATTGGTAAAAAGCGTCAAATAATGGTCAGAGTCGGTATTAACATCAATAAATCCCGGAACAACATTAAGTCCCAGCGCGTCAATGGTCAAATCGGCGGTTTTATTGGGAAAAATTCCGATAGCGGCGATTTTGTCGTCTTTTATGAGCAGATCAGCTCTGAATTTTGGCCGGCCGGCGCCATCTATTATATTTCCCGATTTTATCAGAATGGTCATGGCTTATCATTCAATTTTTGACGCGTATTTTTCCATTGCCATATTATGCAATTGAGCGGCATAAATTGAATTTCCTCTCGGAAGAAGCGGGGTCTGGACGTTGAACGGTTTGCTCGGCTGTCCATTCACCAGAATTTTCGCGTAGGCGTTGAAATTTTCAACATTCATCACGTCATTTTTAACAACTGTCGGTTCAAACTGTTTTGCTATTTTTTCCGCGTCTTCCGGTCCCAGCCGGAAAACAATCATTGAGCCGACATTGCCGAAAACGGATTCCCGGGTTTTTTCGGGAAGCTGGGCAATAAACTGATGCGCGATTACCAGGTTTAAACGGTATTTTCTTGCCTCGGATAAAATAATGGAAATGGAATCCGTGGTGAAATTCTGGAATTCGTCAATATACAAATTAAAGTCTCTGCGCTTTTCCTGATTGGCTATGTCCACGCGTGAAAGCGCGGCCATCAGTATTTTCCCCACTATTATCATTCCCAGTAAATTAGCGTTAATATCCCCTATTTTTCCCTTGGACAGATTGATTAATAAAATTTTTCCTTCATCCATTATTTGCCGGAAATTGAAGGCGGATTTCGGCTGGCTGATAATCGGCCGTATGTAATCATTGGCGATAAAATTATTAAATTTGGAAGTTATGTAAGGCGCTACATTTTCCAGAGAACCTTCACCGCTGACTGCCGCCACTTCCCTTTCCCAGAAATCTTTTATAACCGGATTTTTGCAATGCGCGAGTTTTTCGTGGCGGAAAACCGGGTCAGTCAAAATCCGCGGCACATCCATAAGTGTTGACGATTCCCCACCGCTGTCTTCCATCAGAAGAAGAAGAGTGTTGCGCATGTATTGCTGAAAAACCGGCCCCAGGGCTTCGCCGCTTTCCGGGAAAAGCTTTTGGAAAATCCCTTGCATTTCATTCACTATGAAAGTTTTTTGTTCCGGTCGGCTCGGGTCATATTCCAGCATATTCATTCCAACCGGCCGGAAAACATCTCCTGGATCAAAAACAATGACGTCGTTTATTCTGCTTTCCGGCATCAAACCGAGCAGATTGCTGATGGAGTCGCCGTGAGGGTCAATCCAGGCCATACCCTTTCCGTTTTTAATGTCTTCCAGCGCCATACTCATCATTAAATTCGTTTTTCCGGTTCCGGTTTGGCCGACTATGTAAACGTGCCGGCGGCGGTCTTCATCGCTGATAAAAATTTGTTTGCGTTCTCCCTGAAAAATGCTGGCGCCGACCAGGGTTCCGGTTTTTGACAAAGCGATCGGTGGGGACGATTCCTTTGACTTAAGCCATTTTATTTTCGGTACGGCAGTGGAAGAAATCGGCAAATGGAAAAAGCTGGCCAATTCGTCAGTTCCCAGCAGCATTTCTTCTTTGTTGTTAAATTGCCGGAAAATGTACCGGAAAAATAGATCTTTTTGGTTCCGCATTTTTACCGGTTTGATAATATTCCGTTTTGGCGCTTCAAATTGGCTGAAGGAAGAGGCCAGTCCGTACAATAATTCATCGGCTTTGGACTGGCTGGGCGCGGAAACAACCAACCGGACGTTTACGGAAAAAATTTGCTTGGCCATTTTTTTCTCCGCGGCTTTTATCAGCTCCTCTTCCACTATAGGCCGGATTTCCTGTTTGGCTTTTTTTCCGCTTAATGCCTGTAAAAAATCTTTTAAGGTTATCGCGGCGCTGGTCAGAGCTTCTTCCATTTTAGCGCCGTTTTTCAATTGATAAATAAAATTGGCAAGCGTTTTTTTAAAAGTTTTTGATGCCGGCCTAACCAAAATCTGAAGCGCGGCGCCTTCCCCGGTTTCCTGGATGCCGGAAAGGTTGTTTAAAATCGGGGAAAATGTGTCCAGGCCGGCTTCCTCGTAAGTTCTGATGGGTAAAACCGGATTTTCTTTTTGTTTTAAAAATACGCCCTCGCTTACGCCCTGGTGGTTGAAAATATTATAATCTTCGGTTTCTTCAACCGAAGCGTTCGGCCAAAGGCTCAGGATTTGGCGGGTGGCGAACGGAATTGAATCTTTCGGTATGGAAACGTAAAAATGAATTTCCTCTCCAATATGCGGAACTGCCGCTTCTAGAGAAAAGGGTATTTTTAAATTTCCCAGTTCGCTTAAAAGCTGCGAGGTCTGGTTTACTTCGTCCAAAGCATGGTCGTTGGTTTCCGTCACTTGCGGAAGTTTTATAAGAAGCGGGCGAAGTTTGAGCGTTTCCAGAAAATACAACCTTTTTATTTTTTTGAAAATTAAAAAAAATAAAACGCCGACAACAACGATTGCGGAAATTATGTAATTAAGTTTTAAAATATCCATGCTAAATAAGTTTGCGCTTCTTCATTTCGTCGTAAACTTTTCCAGTTAAGGAATCGTGCAGTGCGTCCAGGATGAACGGGCTGTATTTTTTGGCTTCGGTGATCGCCTTGTCTATTCCCTGGTGGATGGCCAGGTTAATAAGTTCCTCAATTTTCAGCTTTATTTCCGGCGATTCTTTTTTAAGATATTTTGGCAAAATTTGTTCTTCGGTCAGCGGCTGGGGGCTAGACGCCGGAACAGCCTGAATTTTTGAACCAATAATGGTTTTGATTATTTCCCTGTCAGGCGGCGTTTCAGGTTTCCCTTCTTTATATTCTTTGACTTCCTCGGAAAGCTTATTAATGTCTTTTTCTAGAGCTGAATGCTCAAATTTTGTTTCCATGCGGTTTTAATGTGATAAAATAATAGTAATGAATAAAAATACCTGGCTTCTGGTAGCTATCCTAATTATAGCTTCATTTCTCCGGCTCTACAATTTGATTCCAGTGAATAACATTGGCTTGCCTCCCGGCCTTTATCCGGATGAGGCTATGAACGGAAATAACGCAGTGGAAGCGCTGGAAACTGGCGTTTGGAAGGTGTTTTATCCGGAAAATTTCGGACGGGAAGGGCTTTTTATCAACGTTCAAAGCTTGTTTGTGGCGGTTTTTGGCAACCAGGCCTGGGCTTTGCGTTTGCCAAGCGCGATTTTCGGTATTTTAACGGTTTTAGGGCTGTATTTTTTTACAAG
>CAYHXS010000006.1:0-2099 GCA_964360665.1 uncultured Candidatus Saccharibacteria bacterium
AGTTGTTTTATGGAAAGCCCGATTTTCCCGTTTTCCATTTTTACGATTTTTGCTTTTACGAAATCTCCCATTTTCACCACGTCCTCCACCTTTTTTACGAATCCCTCTTTCAATTCGGAAACGTGAATCATGCCGTCTTTGCCGCCGAAATCCACGATTGCTCCGAATTCCAGGATTTTCACCACAGTTCCCTCAACAATATCGCCGATTTTATATTCTTTGGTGATGTTGTTAATCCGTTCCAGCGCTTTTTCCGCGGCTTCCTTATTAGTGGCGGTTATAAAAACTTTTCCGTCGTCCTCAATGTCAATGGTGGTGACGCCGGTTGTTTCAATTATTTCGTTGATTATTTTTCCGCCGGTGCCGATGACATCACCGATTAATTCCGGATTAATTTGAATTGATAAAATTCTCGGAGCAAAAGGAGAAAGTTCTTTTCTCGGTTCAGAAAGCGCGCCTGTGACGGTTTTCAGGATATGCAACCGGGCTTCTTTTGCCTGGGCAAGCGTCTTTTCCAGAATTTCAGTTGTCACCCCTTGGATTTTTACGTCCATTTGAATGGCGGTAACGCCGCTGTCGGTTCCGGCAGCTTTGAAATCCATGTCGCCGTGATGGTCTTCCGGTCCTTGGATATCGGTAAGTACTTTATATTGGTTTCCTTTTTCGTCCATCATCAGCCCCATGGCAATGCCAGCGACTGGTTTGCGGAGCGGAACTCCGGCATCCATTAAAGCCAAGCTTCCGGCGCAAACTGTCGCCATGGAAGAGGAGCCGTTGGAAGACATAATTTCCGAAACCAATCGGATAGTATAGGGAAATTTTTCCACGGCGGGAATAAGATTTTTCAGCGCTTTATAAGCAAGATTGCCGTGGCCGATTTCTCTCCGTCCCGGGCCGCGGAACGGGCCGGTTTCGCCGACGGAATACGGCGGGAAATTATAATGCAGTAAAAATCTTTTTTTACCGCTGAATTCCACGGTTTCCACCAGCTGCTGGTCGCCGGGGGCGCCGAGCGTGACAACACCCAATGCCTGGGTATTACCGCGGACGAACAAAGCCGAACCGTGGGCGCGCGGCAGAGTGCCGGTTTCCGCGTGAAGTTCACGGACTTCGTTCAGTTTTCTGCCGTCCGGGCGTTTTTCTTCTTTTAATATTTTTTCGTGAACCAGATTATTTATTTCTTCTTCAAAAAGAGAGTCAGCCACCGCTAAATCCTGCTCCGGATATTTTTCTTCCGATAAGGATTTCATCAGGCCTTCTTTAAGCAAAGTAAGATTGGCTTTCATTTTCATTTTGTCCGGATTGAAAACCGCCGCTTCCAGCTTGTTTTTTATGAATTTAGTTACGGCCTTGCGCAATTTTTCATCCGGTTCCGCGAAATGAATTTTGGTTTTCGGCTGTCCGATTTCTTTTATTATTTTTTCCTGCCAGGAAATTATTTTTTTTATTTCTTCATGCGCTTGGCTGAAGGCTTTTACCACTTCCGGTTCCGCAGCTTCATCTCCTTCCAATTCAATCATGTTGATTCTTTCTTTGGTTCCGGAAACAAAAGCGTCAAAATCAATTTTATTTGCCGCGATTTCAGTTAGTGAAGCGTTTAATTTGAAAGAAGAATCGTCTTTATATTTGGTTATTCTTATTCCGGCAACCGGACCGTCCCAGGGAATCGGGGAAATTGCCAACGCCGTTGAGGCGCTTAATAGAGCGATGAAATCCGGGTCGTTTTCTTTGTCAAAGGCCAGGACGGTCGTTACTACCTGAATGTCCCGGCGCAAGGCCTGGTTAAAAAGCGGGCGGATAGTCCGGTCAATCAAGCGGCCGCTTAAAATCGCTTCGTCTGAAGACCTCCCTTCCCTTCTCATAAAGCGGCTGCCAAGAATCCGGCCAACAGCGTAAAATTTTTCTTCATAACTGACCATTAGCGGCATATAATTGGATTTTTTGTCGTTTTCGCCCATCACAACAGTGGCGAGTACGGTTGTTCCGCCGTAAGTGCCGAGCACGGCCGCGTCAGCCTGTTCGGCCAACCTGGAAACTTCCAGTGTTAATTGTTTTCCGGCGATTTCGATTTTAAATTGTTTTCTTTTTAAGTCCATATT
>CAYHXS010000006.1:2199-8234 GCA_964360665.1 uncultured Candidatus Saccharibacteria bacterium
TATTTTTTTAATAATACTCTTGGCAGTTTTTCCAAATCAATGAATTCGTCCGCCGCTTCTTTCATTTTTCCGGAAGCGCTCCGTCCGAAAGCCGCGACTTCCACGGTCCTTCCTTTTCCCCATTTAAGATATTCCACTAGCGGGATAAAATCGCCGTCGCCAGTTACCAGAATTACCACATCTATTAAATCGGACATTCTAATGGCGTCCACGGCCATGCCAACGTCCCAATCGGCTTTTTTCATTCCGCCGGCAAAAATCTGCAGGTCTTTGGAGCGCAATTCCAGCCCGGTTTTTTTGAGGGCGTCAAAAAACTCCGCTTCACCTTTGGCAGTTTCGCTTTTAACGACATAAGCGGTGGCAACAATAAGTTCCCGGCCGCTGACTAGTTCTCTCAAGAGTTCTTTATAATTGACTCTTGCGTGATATAAGTTTTTTGAAGAGTGGTAGAGATTTTGAATGTCTATGAAAATTCCCACCCGCTGATCTTTTCTTTTCATTTTTTGGCAATTGCGGCAGTTCAAGTTACAAACACATACAAATGATACTAAGGCAGACTCGGCAGCATTTGTATGAATTCGTACTTGTTCGCCGCGATTAGAAATTATTTTGAACGACTATTATTTTTTTAATCCTAATTTCTTAATGACGGTATTATAGGTTTTTGGATTATGCGTTTTCATGTAATCCAAAAGCCTTTTTCTTTTTCCAACCATTTTTAACAAGCCCCGGCGGGAATGGTTGTCCTTGCGGTGTTTTTTCAGATGAGCGGTAAGCTCTTCTATTGATTTGGTCAAAAGCGCCACCTGAACATCCGGCGAGCCAGTGTCAGTTTCGTTTATTTTGAAATCTTTGATTAAATTCTGTTTTTGCCTAACAGTTAACATATAAGTATATTTTACCTTAGTTTTAGGAAAAAAGCAAGGATTTGTAAATATTTAAAATAAAAAAAGGCCCAGGTCATAATAACCCTGGGCCCACTTCCTCAATCACCAAAGAGGAAGTTTCTGCCAATGAACAATTCCGCTCCGTACTCCACATTCGGCCGATGTCTTTGCATTGACATTGATCCGATATTAATGAAGTTGGTCACTTCTTGGTATATCCCGGGAATACTGCAATCAATAACCTCATAATAAGCTCTTGTCGGATCCGAAATCACCAATGATAAATCCTGATGATTTTGGACAACTGCCTCGCGAGCTATTGTTTCCAAACTGGCATCCGGACTGACATTTACCTTAAACATCGTTCCGTATTCGCTCAGGAACCACTGGCCGTTTGTCTTATCCTGCACTAATTCCACCCCGTGTCCCCTCCATTGGCTAAGGTCGTAATAATTAAGATTATACGCTTTGTAGCCGTTAAGCCGATCCATGGAAACGGTTGTGCAAGATTGCTCGTCGCAATCTCCGCCGCGCAAGTTATAGGCTTCGTCCGCGTTGCGGAATCCCCAGCCGTTGTTTGAAGCGCTGAAATATCTGAAGTTATTTCCAGCGTACTCGGTAACCTTGCGGATAGTGCCTAAACGTTCCGCCTGCTGGATTCGCGTCAAACTACTATTATCTTTAATTCCGTTATCGCGATAGAAGTCATACTTCTCTTTGACGGTCTTTCCATAACTATCTAAGTCTTTTCGCCCGGCGTTGCCAAACTTCCAGGCAAGCCGCGCGCCGATTATGCGCTCTGTGATTTCAAACGTAGAATAAGAATCTTCGGTTTGGCGCCGAAAAACTTCCGCGCTCAAGCCGCTGGATTCTACTCCGGCTGAAATCAAATTTTCAGAGCCGCTTTTGTGCCGCCATGGAGCGTAGATGCCGTTAAGGAATAGTTTTTTGTCGCTCGAACTGCCAACCTTTAAGATTAGCCGTCCGCCATACTCTAACCTTTCCAAGTCCGGCCGCTCATTGCGTTCCAAGTCAAACCGGCGATAGCCGAAAAGAGGAACAAGATCCACGCGATTATTTAGCGAAAAGGTTGTTTCCGCCGATACCCGCGTTTCGCTTGCCCATTTCTCAACGAAGAAATATTTGTCCGGGTTATATTTTTTCCGCCACTCGTCGGCATTAACCTGAAACAATACATTCTTCGCCAGCCGCGATTCAGCAAAAATGCCGTATCGCGCGCTTAGACTATCCCAAACTGTTTCGTTTCCGTAGTTGTCGCTCAATCTGGCGGCTGAAACGTCAGCTCCCATTCTTACGCCAAATCGGCTATTTTCGGCAGAAACTTTGGCGGTAAAACCGTCCCGAAGGCCAAACAGCATTTGAACAAATTTAAAACGGCTATCTCCCATTTCCATCAGATACGCTCCATCAAGAATGCCGAGAGCAAGAGTACTTTCATTCGCAAGCACAAAATTCCCCCGCTCCAATATATTGAAACGGAATGAGTATTTGCCGCGAAGCGCAAATGCCCTTCTGTAGCCATCCTCTTTTGACAGAAAGGCAACGGCAAATTTATTACCGCTGTCAGCCGGCTGGAGAAGAAAATTAAATGACTTAACCGTTTTGAAAGTATCAATGCTAACCGTGGCCTTTCCGTTGCTGCTCGGCATATCCAGTAAAAAACTGCCGGAAAAAGGCGCCGCGTCTTCCATCCGCCAACTCTCATCGGCGGCATAACAGCAAGAAACCAGAAAAAATACCAGCAACCCTATCTGTGCGCGATTCATAATCCACCTCCAATTTGGAATCATTAACTTATTTAAGTTCTGTTTTATATGTCAACATAGAATTATTCTTTTGTCAAAGTAATATTTTCCCAAAACAATACTTATTAGCTAAACGTCGCAAAATTCTTTATATCGTATAATAAACTTATGGCGGCCATTGAAAAATGCCTAAAAGATTACTTGGATTACTTGGAAATTGAAAAAAACCGTTCGTTAAAAACGCGGGAAAATTACGAGCGGTATTTAAAGTGTTTCATTAATTTTTCCAAAATTAAAACCCCCAAGGATATTTCCGTTGAAAAAATAAAAGCGTTTCGGATTCAGCTTGCCAGAAATGAAAAAGGGCTGAAAAAAATCACCCAGACTTATTACGCGATAGCCATCAGGAATTTTCTAAAATATCTGATTAGAAATGATTATGAAGTTATTTCTCCGGACAAAATTGAGCTTCCTAAAATATCCCGCCGGCAGATTGATATTATTGAATACGCGGATTTGGAGCGGTTTTTAAGTTCGCCGCCGCAAAACACTTTGCGCGGGCTTCGCGACCGCGCGATTTTGGAATTGTTTTTTTCCACCGGTCTCCGCATTTCCGAATTGTGCAATCTGGACCGGTATATTAATTTAAGTCGTGATGAATTCACGGTTCGCGGCAAAGGAGAAAAATTGCGCGTGGTGTTTTTGTCCGGCCGCGCTAAAGCCGCTTTAAAAAATTATCTGGACAAGCGCCCGGACGCTTTGGAATATATGTTTGTCAGTTTGTCTAAGCAGGTTTCTCCGCTTAAAACGCCGAAAGTAATCGGAAAAATCACGCCGCGCGCGGTTCAGCGCCTGGTTGAATTTTATCGGCGCAAAGCCGGTATTACCAAAAAAATCACGCCGCATCAGATCCGCCATCAATTTGCCACTGATTTATTAATAAACGGCGCCGATTTAAGGGCGGTGCAGGAAATGCTCGGCCACAGCAGTATTGCCACAACGCAAATTTATACGCATTTAACCAATAAGGAATTGAAAGACATCCACCGCGCGTTTCACGCCAAACGGAGGAGATGAATACGCGACAAATTGACTCTTTTCTATTTTTATATTATAATTTCACAAGTTGTTTGTTGGTTTGTATCTAAAAGGGAGGGACAACAATTATGCTAAGCGAAAGAAAACTTATAGTTGTGACAGAAAGGGCAAAAAGGCTGATTCCGTCTCGGGTAAAGCTGGAGCGGATTCTGCTGCCGATTCTTCAGCAAACAAGGCATTTTCCTAATTGTCATCGTTGCGGCATGTTCCGTCACAAAGGACCTTGCTTTAAGGCGGCCTAGGGAATCCCTTGAAGTTCAAACGAAAGGCCCAACCGAAAGGTTGGGCCTTTTTTAATTGAAAAATATTTTCCAGAGCGTGTCCACCAAGTCGTGGACAACAATCGGAACCTGCATAAGTCCAGTTTTGTGCCCTCGGGAGGATTTGAACCTCCAATCCTTGCGGAACACGGTCCTAAGCCGTGCGCGTCTGCCAGTTTCGCCACGAGGGCATAAGAGTCCTAATTATTTTACCCCGCTTTATTTATTTTGACAACTTCTATGTTTTATGATATTTTATGTTTAGCATAAAATTCGTCAACTGACGGACGATTGAGATCTTAAAAGGAGGATGAAATGAACTGGCTAATAGCATTGGGCAGTACGTTGTTGTTAATTTGGGCAATACGCGAATATATGGCGGTTTTTGTAAATGCGAATACCGCGCTTGTTTTGATTAATTGTTTTGGAGTTATCCGGGTGATTGGTTCGGGAATTGGTTTCAAGCAGGTTTGGTTTTTTGAGAGGCCTGTGGAAAATCCGAAAGGCGGCATTGTGCCCCTTCGCGCGATTCCCGAAATGTTTGACGGAATATATGAGACAGAGGATAAATCCACTATTAAGCTCACTACTGCATTTATCAGAACCCCTGTTCTTGCGCATTTGGATCAATACATAAAGATTGAGGATGCCAAGCGGATTGGGGGAATTATTGAGAGAGTCCGCGCGATTTTAAGCGTGTTGATTAATGAGTATAAAACGCGTTCGGATGTCATGAAGAATCTTGATAAAATTGCTAAAGAAATGAATGACCGGTTCGAAAAGGCGAAGTCTGAGGAAACTCCGACTGATGCCAGTTTGGACTTGGAAAAATATTTTGGGGAGAACGTTCAGCAATTCGTAGTTTCAGACGCGGAACTTCCGCCGGAACTGATTGCGGCGCAAACCAAATGTGAGGCGCAGGAAAAAGAAAATAAAACGCGCAAGCTTGAAATGGATAACGTCAAAAAGATGGCAAGAGAGCTTGTGGTGGAATCTGAAAAGCGCGGTTCTGTCATGTCATATGAAAAAGCGCTTGAAGTGATTCAGGTTCAACTTGGCAAAGTTAGTAAGGATATTAAGATATTCGGCCTTGATCGCGGGACGCAAGACGCGGTTGATAAGATTATCAGGGGGGTGATGGCTCATGGCAAATAAAAATGAAACCAGGACCGGGGCATCAGCTCCGATTGTTCCGGTATCCTACGCGGGAGATTCAATTCAGAAGAAGCTTTTTCGAATTGGATTAGCGTTGGTTATTATCGGATTCGTTTTTCAATTTTGGAATCAGCATCATAACCAAAAATTAAATGCGGGAGCTCCAGACATTATGCTGTGCGATGGCTTAAAGAAACCGGTTCTTTCTTCAGAATCAACTTTGGTGCGACAAGCTGTTCGCAGCAATTGTTTCTCTGCCGTGCTTGTTTCCCCATCATCTTCAAAAGCCAAGATTACTTGGCAGGCTCCGGGAGCAATAGAAGTGTGCTTTTGGAAATATAATCAGTGCGTGGCCTGGATGAGAATCAAAAATGGCCAGATGCAAGAGCAGGGACGAGATAAAATTCCAAATGACTATACCGCTATTCTTTTAAGGGGTGACCCCGGCGAAGCCGAGGTTCGCTTGCTTCGTTAATAAAATTACATAAATAAAAAACCCGCCCTCTTTCAGGGGACGGGTTTTTCTTTTTCCAAACAAAATTTTATTGAAGGAAATTTTCCACTATATACCTGATGCTGCCCGCTAAGAGCGCGATGGTTATGGCGATAATGGAGTAAATCAGCTGGTTTTTAGCCGGTTCTATTTTAGTGGCATCACCGCCGGCAGTCAGATAAAGGAAGGCCGCGTAGAATAACGATAATATCGCGCCGACAAAGAAGATACCGATTGCCCAATTTACTAAACCGACTACTTTTTGGTAAATGTCGGCTAGCGACCGGATGCCGGTCTGGGGACCGACATCGGCAGCCAATGTTAATAACGGAAACAATATGGTTCCCAGTAATAATTTTTTTGTAGTTTTCATAAT
>CAYHXS010000006.1:8334-18368 GCA_964360665.1 uncultured Candidatus Saccharibacteria bacterium
ATCGGCGCGCCGATTATCAGAAGCCAATTGGCAATCCTGTTAATCAGTTCGGAAAAAGTCTTGGTTTTGAGCGGATTGGGAATTTGAACAACGAGGTCGCTGTTTCCGGAAGTCGGAGTAGGAGCAATGCCGGTGCTTGCGGCAACGGAAGGTAAGGGGTTAGAAATTATAACTAAAGAAACCAAGAAGCTGAATAATAATATTTTTTTCATAGTTTGCATTGAATTTGATCCCACGGAAACTTTGACGGAGAACCTGTAAGTATTTGGAAAATGGTCCCGAGAATCAGCCAGGCAGTGAACGCTATCAAAATTCCGGTAATGGCGGTCCAAATTATGTGTTTGCCCTCTTCCATTTTCTTTTCTCCTCCGGTTGCCCCTGCGGTCATTATAACAAAGGAGCCCCAGGCGACAAATAGGGCGGCTAATGAAACGCCGATTTTAAGGCCGAGAGTTATCAGGCGTTTGAACATTTCCAGGAGATTGCAAAGATTGCAATCCAGTCCGGAACAAGGAATAAGTCTTTCTTGCGCGAAAGTCAGCGAGACCGCCAGCAAGCCGATGGCAATTAGGGGGGCTGAAAATTTAATTAGTTTCATCTTTTTTCCCTTTGTATTAATTCTGACACTTCATCCTGCGCCTGGTAAAGAGCGGCGGAAACATCCAGTTCGTTGGCAGTGACCGCGGAAATTATTTTAGAGAAAATATTTCGGATTTGTTTTTCGTTTATCTGCGGCCAGGAGCGGGCGGAAAGCGCCTGTTTGGCGAAAACTCCGAGCTCCGGATGATTGAGGTATTTTTGGATCAGGCTGCGGAGTGCCGGCGGGTTTTGGGAAGCTTTAAGATATTGTTCGGCGGCTGTGTCATTGGCGGTCAGATACAAAACCAAATCCCACGCCCATTCGGAATTGTCGGCATTGTTGGTTACTGCCAGTCCCCAGTAGTCGGCGTAGTTGACGGCTTTTTGGGAGCCGGACGGCTGGGGCATTTCGGTAACTTTGAAATTGATGAACGGATTAATTGTTTTAATGTTTTTTCTCCTGGTGGCGTAATTGAAAATCATGGCCGTGTCTTCTTTGGCAAAACTGTCCAGAGATTTTTCCAGGCTGTTATCCCAGGTGTAATAAAGATCGGCCGGGTCGCTGAATTTTTTGTAAAAATTAAGCGCGTCCTGTCCGGGCAAAGCGCCGGCGACATTGTCGGCAAAACTTGCTTCCGTGAATTCGTCATTCGTCATTTTGGCGCCGGCCTGGAGCATTAGCAGCATCAGAAGGTCGGAAGCGCCGTCAATATTTTTGTCCGAGCCGCCGATGGCCGCGGCCATTTTAACCAATTTTCCGGAAGTGTCTTTCTGCCTGAGTTTGGGAATCAGATTTTGGAAATCCAGCCAGTCCTTGGGCGGCAGGGCAATGCCGTTTTTGTCAAAAATATCCTGATTGTAAAAAAGCGCTAAAGTGTCCATATATAATGGAAGGGCGAAAATTTTCCCGCCCGGGGCGAAGTCTTGTTCTATCACGGACGGATAAAGTTCACCAAGAGTTTTAAGATTCAGCTGGGTTTCGTTTACCGGAATAAGTTTGTTGAGGTGTTTGGGCAACCATGAATTGTTGACCATTATGATATCCGGGCCACTGTCGGTAGCCAGGGCATTGACCATGTCGGTTTCGTAGCTGGACAAATCTAATTGTTTGTATTCCGTTTGAATGTTCGGCCGTAGCTGTTCGTAGGCGATAAAATTGTCGCGAAAAAAATCTTCGTTTTCCATGCCCCAGATTGTTATTTTAAGCTGTGGCGGTTTCGCTTTTAAATCCCGGGCGCCGGGAATAATGCCGGTGAAAATTCCAATGGCCAAAAAGACCACGAATAAAATTGAGCCGAGAATAATAAGTTGGAAGCGCGTTGATTTCATCTCTTCTATTATACTATTTTTATTGCGGTGCTTACAGGCAAACTATGCCGACCACTTTATCCTTGGCATTCAGGTTCATTATTCTTACTCCCTGAGTGGCGCGGCCGCTCAAGCGGATACTTTCTAGCGGAGTGCGGATGATTTGACCTTTAGCGGAAAGAGCGAGTATTTCTTTTTCCTCGTTAATCAATAAAGAAGTGACAACCTGGCCGGTTTTTGGCGTCACTTTTGACGTTTTGATTCCAGAACCGCCGCGGCCCTGCACTTTATATTCGGAAAGCGAAGTGCGCTTTCCGAATCCGTTAGCCATAACCGTCAAAATCTGTCCTTTTTCGTTTTCTTTGGTGATGATGAGCAGTGAAGTTACGGAATCGTTTTTTTTGAGCCGGATGCCGCGGACGCCGGAAGTCGCCCGTCCCATTGGCCTAAGCTGGGATTCTTTAAAGCGGATTGCCTGGCCCTGCGCCGTGGTTAAGGAAACCTGGTCATTGCCCGAGGAAAGGCGCACCCACTGGAGTGAATCATTTTTTTTCAGTTTGATGGCAATAATGCCGTTGCGCCGGACATTGGAAAAATCTTCAAGGCGCGTTTTTTTAATCATTCCGTTTTTGGTGACCATTACTAAATAACCTTCAATTTTTAATTTTTCACTTTTAACTTTTAACTCTATTGGATAAGTGATTACCGCATTTATTTTTTCTTCCAGCGGGATTTCCAGGAAATTATGGATAGCTTTTCCTTTGGCAACGCGGCTGGCTTCCGGTATTTCGTAAACTTTGGTCTGGAAAACCCGTCCGCGGTCGGTAAAGAACAGAATATTGTCGTGGGTGTTAGAGTTCATGAAATAACTGAGAAAATCTTCTTCCGCCACATCGGAACCGATCAGTCCTTTGCCGCCGCGTTTTTGCGAACGGAAACTGGACGGGTTGACCCGCTTGATGTAGCCGCCCTGCGACATGGTAATGATGGTTTCTTCTTTCGGCACCAAGTCTTCTTCTTTGAATTCTTTCAATCCGCCGGCAACCAGTTTGGTTTTTCGCTTGTCGCCGTATTTTTCTTTCATTTCCTTGAGTTCGTCTTTGATGACTTTCAATATCTTTGCCGGACTTTTCAGCAATGTCTGCAATTCTTCAATAAGTTTTCTTTTTTCTTTCAGTTCTTCTTCAATTTTTTCCCGTTCCAAAGCCGCCAGAGTTTGGAGGCGCATTTCCAAAATCGCCGTTGTCTGGATATCGGTGAATTTGAATTTTGAAACCAAATTTTTATGCGCGTCTTCTTTGTCTTTTGATTTTTTAATCGCGGTAATGACGGCATCAATATTTCCGAGCGCTTTGTGCAGGCCTATTAAAATATGGGCGCGCTCCTCGGCTTTTTTAAGTTCAAATTCGGCGCGGCGCCGGACTATTTCTTTTCGGTGTTCAATGTAGGCGGCAATAATGTCTTTGACAGACATGACTTCCGGCTGAAGCCCGCCCTTGGTAAGAGCAATCATATTAAGATTGAAATTTTTCTGAAGGTCGGTGTAATTAAAAAGTTGGTTCAGGACCTTTTGCGGAGAGGCGTCATTTTTAAGTTCAATTATGATTCGCAGGCCTTCTCTGTCCGATTCATCGCGGACATCCCGGATGCCCTGCATTCTTTTTTCCGTCACAAGCTCGGCGATTTTTATTATCAGTTCCGATTTATTCACCTGATACGGGATTTCCGTAATTTCAATAATATGGCCTTTTTTGTTTTCTTTTATTTCTGCTAAAGCGCGGGTGGTGACGGCTCCGCGTCCGGAAGTATAAGCTTCCACAATGGCTTTTTTGTCATAAATAATTCCGCCAGTCGGAAAATCCGGGCCCTGGATAAATTCCATCAAATCAACAGCCGTGGCCTTGGGGTTGTCAATAAGATGCGCGGTCGCGTCAATTATTTCCGAAAGATTATGCGGCGGAATATTAGTTGCCATGCCAACGGCAATGCCGACCGTGCCGTTAAGCAAAAGATTGGGGATTTTTGCCGGCAAAACTTTCGGTTCCTGGCGGCTGCCATCGTAATTCGGAAGCCAGTCAACGGTTTCTTTTTCGCTGTCCGCGAGCATTTCTTCGGCAATCTTGGAAAGACGGGCTTCAGTGTAGCGGTAAGCCGCGGCGCTGTCACCATCGATACTGCCAAAATTTCCTTGGCCTTCAACCAGCGGATAACGGAGGGAAAAATCCTGCGCCATGCGCACCATGGCTTCGTAAACCGAAGAATCGCCGTGCGGGTGGTATTTGCCGAGCACTTCTCCGACGATATTGGCGGATTTTTTGAATTTGGCGGAATGGGTCAGACCGCTGTCCCACATGGCCCAGAGAATCCTCCTTTGTACCGGCTTTAAGCCGTCGCGGACATCGGGCAAAGCACGGGCAACGATAACCGACATGGCGTAATCCAAATAAGACTCCTGGAGCTCGTCGGTGATTTCCCTTTTTTCCACGCCCTGGCCGGGCAGGCCGGCATTTATTTTTTTATTTTCTTCTTCCATATATTTATTTACGGTAATTTTCGGGGTTCAACCGGTTCTAAATTTTTAACCGTAAAATTTATATCCGCGTTTTGAATAGTGACGGAATTAGTTTTTTTCATTAAATCTTGAAGTTTTGCCATTGATTTGTTTAATTGCTCCCCGCCCATTATGGAAATTTCTTTAATCCCGTTTTTGAAAATTTCCAGCAGTTGATTGGGCTGGCTTTTTGGTTTTTCCTGAGCCAGGTTTTTGATTGTGCTGTTAAGATAAAATCCCCAGAAACTTATTACGAACAGCATTGAGGCCGAAGCTAGGGCAACCAACCACCATTTTTTGGTTGTTTCGTCTTTTTCCCGCAGTTCCAAAAAAAATTTTTTAATCGCGCTGAACATATCAAAATATTAAACTTTCAAAATGACCAATTTCGTCCCTTTTTGTTCGGATAATTCTTTTTTCCGGACGGTTAATTTTTCGGAAACTTCCGGTTTTTGCCCAATTTCATCGGCAAAATTTTTCCAGTCGGCGCTCTGCCGTTTTAATCCGGGAATTTTGAAAAAAGAAGCGACTACCAGTTTGGGGCTGAGTTGTTTAATTAATTTTGCCCCCGCTTCCTGGTCAATAAATGGCTTTCCGCCGGCCGGCATGAATAAAATATCAACGTCTTTCAGTTCTTCCATGGCTTCGGGAGAGAGCCCCTCGGTAAGGTGGCCGAGAAATCCTAGCGTAATGTTTTCGGCAACAGCTTTGTAAGCGGTTTTAAAAAAATTATCCGAGGATTCTTTTAATAAAGAAAAACCGCGGACTGTGATTCCTTGGATTTCGTATTCGCCGCCGCCGCGAATTACCTGTCCTTCTTCCTGTGGAGTTTGCCCGGACAAAGGCCAGGCAGTAATAGTTTTAAGGACAATTTCGTTTTTTCCGCGTGCCGGCGTAAGGCCGGTGCCGGATTCAAACGGGTCTGTTAATAAAGTAAGGCCGCCTGTCTGGATTTTGAAGCAGCCTTCTCCGTACCAATTAATAATCATATATACCTATATATAGTATAGGGCTTTTGTCCGGGTTTAGCAATAGAAAAGTGGCCGCTCAGGTTGCATTTTTTTGGGGAATACAGTAATATTCAGATTACTGATTTTTATGATAAACAGTTTCAAGAAAACTGATTCGGCTTTGGCCCAGGTCCTCAGAACTTCGCCAGATTTAATCGGCGCGGCAAAAGAGGGCGACTTAGTTACTGGTAAATTGTTAAGAAGGACCCCGCGAGCGGTTTATTTTGATTTGGGCAAGCTGGGAACCGGCATTGTTTACGGAGTGGAGCTTTTGAATGCAAAAGAGGTTTTAAAAAGCCTGAAAGAAGGCGAGCCGATTTCCATTAAAGTCATTGATGCGGAGAATGAAGATGGCTATGTTGAACTTTCTCTGGCCGGAGCGGAAAAACAGAAATCCTGGCAAATGGCAAAAGAGGCAATGGAAAAAAGTGAAGAGTTGCCGGTTAAAATTTTGGCGGCTAATTCCGGCGGATTAATGGCTGAGGTTTTCGGATTGAAGGCATTTTTGCCGGTTTCCCAGCTTGCTAGTGAGCATTATCCCCGCGTTGATGACGGAGATAAGTCAAAAATTTTAGAAGAATTGAAAAAATTCATCGGCCAGGAAATCAAGATGAAGATTTTGGACATTAATCCCCGTATTGATAAGCTGATTCTTTCGGAAAAAGAAGTTACCAGCCAGGGACTTAAGGAAAAATTGGAAAAATACCATGTCGGCGATGTTATTGACGGTATTATTTCCGGCGTGGCGGATTTCGGAGCTTTTATAAAATTTGCCGATGATACGGAAGTAGAAGGATTAATCCATATTTCCGAACTGGACCATAAACTTATTGAAAATCCGAAAGAAATCGTGAAAGTTAATGACCAGGTTAAGGCAAAAATTCTGGAAATAAAAGACGGTCGGGTCACTTTGTCTTTGAAAGCTTTGAGGGCCGACCCGTGGGAACAAGTTGCCGAGCGCTATCAGGAAGGCGCGGAAGTGGAGGGTAAAGTTTCCCGTTTTAATCCGTTCGGGGCTTTTGTGGCTTTGGACGCGGACATCCAGGGATTGATTCACGTGTCGGAATTTGGCGGAGTGGAAGAGATGAAGCAAAAACTGACCGAAGGCCAAAAATATAAATTTGTCATCAGTTCGGTAAAACCGCAGGAAAAAAGAATAATCCTGAAATTGAAGAAGTAAAAATCTCTCCGTCGGCTGACGGGGATTTTTATTGTACAAACCTAACGGGTTCCTGACACTTTTTCGCCATCGCCTCTATTTATATAAACACACTCAAAATTGTTTTCTGTGCGGCAACTGCCGGAGGCGCATCAGCCCGTTCGGGTCTGAGACCCTTCAGGGTCGAACGACTTGGTATCGCTGAAAGCGATTGATGCGCCGAGGCGTAGGCAGCGTCCCGCGCTGGCAGGACGAATGCCGGTGCCGTCAGGAAGACAATTTTGAGTGTAGAACTTAAAGGATCCCACCGCCAGCCCGAATGGCTCAAAAGTATCAGGAACCCGTGTGAAAAATATATTTTTACTTGACGGAAAAGCGGTTTTATCGTATAGTTTATTCAGTTTAAGACGTTCCTTGAGAAGGGAATAAAGCGAATAAAGGAGGCAGTATGGAATGGCAAGAAGGACGACCTTACGGGCGATTAGAAACTTTGACTTCAGAAGCGAAAACATTTCTTTCCAAGAAAGCAGAAGACCATCAATCATTTTCGGAATTTGTTCCCTCAAAGCTGCTGCCGTTGGTATCGGCAAGGGAAAACAAGACCTTTGGCGTTGACGATATCTTGCGATATGTAAATTATGATTTCAGCGCTCCGGAAGGACGGGAAACAATCTGTTTTATTTGCCTGGCGAACTTGGTTTTGGAAGAAACCGAGAAAATGTATCCGCATGATGAAGAGATCTGTTTTTTAATAGCCAAATGGGATGAGCTGAAAAGGGCGAATCGCGGGCAAATTCCGGGCAAAGTTTTTCCGGGAGAGATATTGAAAATCGTCAGAGAAATCAATGAGTTTCTGTTTTCAAAAAACACTTCGCAATTGCGCGTTATTCAGGATAAGTTTTTGGCGGCTAAGGAAAGCATTGAAATATCCGGCGTTGCCAAAGAAGCAAGATTCATTCCCCGCAAGCATTTGCGCGTTTACATGCGCGATAACGATGAGCATTGCCTTGGCGAGATTCAGGAAATTCGCGGCAAGCAAGTTTGGATGGGGTCATTCGTGTCGGTGGAAATTGACCACCGCACTTGTTTTAACAAAATAGCCTTTGTGCTCGGGTTGAAACCGGGATGTTACGTGCTGGGTGCTTGCGGCGGTTCAGAGAATAATGATTCTCATTTACATGACTTGAGGAATTTCCGTTTTCACACGAAAAACGAAATCCACCGGCGAAGCAACAGGCCGATTAAAATCTGGAAGCGCCTGGATGCGCAAACTTACTGGCAGGCGGAAGAAAAAAAGAGAATCCGCGAATCAAGAAAAGAGGAATTCGGTAAGATTGAGGATTTGTGGCTTAAAGGAAAATCAGCCGGTTTATCGCCTAATCAGCCGGAATGCGTTTGGATTGTCGGTGAGGAGCTGGAAAAAAAACTCGGCGAACCTGACCGTAACTTTCGGCACACGGTTCGCGGAATTTTGTTTCTTAAGGGCATAATTAGCGATGAGTTTGATATTCTTTTAGTGGTAGAGCGCGGCGATCAGAAATCCGGAGGCGCGGCAACGCGGCGGACCGGAAAACCCCCGGGCTGGAATCTTCCCGGCGGCATGAATGAGAAAAACGAAACCATCGGAAAATCGCTGGTTCGCGAGTTCATTAATGAATCGTGCACGCACGAAGCACGAATCGTCGCCTTTTTGGGCGAGCGAAAGAAAAAGCGCTTGCCGGGCGCGACGCAAGATAATATAGACCATTACTTTATAATGGCGGCGGATCGCGAAGCCGGAGCATCCAGAATGCTTGTTGAACGGTCTGAAATTCACAGCGTGCATCGGGTGCCGCTTTCCAAACTGGCAGAATTCTGGTTTCAAAATACGTATAATCCGTCTTGGGATATAGATAGGGTGGTACGGGAACATTTGATGTTTCCCGGCCAGGCGGATTACATTATTCAGGCGATTAAGCTTGCGGCGGGAAATATTCCGGGAATGAGAATTCCCGACAATCTTTCTCAATTTGAGAAAAATCTCCGCCGATTCCAATCGGAACATCGGTTTTAATTTTTTGAAAGCTATTAATGAGATAGGTTCTATAGGCTCCATCGCGATTCTGCGGCGGAGCCTTTTTTTACTAGAAAACTTTATTATGTTAATTTAGTATTATAATAGATAAGTTCATTATGGCGCTTTATAAAAATATTTTATGGGCAACGCTTACCTTGCTGATTGTCGCCCTGACCTTTTCGTTTTTATTTGAAACCGGAAAACAGCCGGTTCATTTGAGCATCAGCGAATTAGTCCAAAAAGTGAATGAGGGCGCGGTAACGAAAATTCTCGTTCAGGGAAACGGCCTTTCCGTTGATTTGAAAAATGGCGATAAGGCAATCAGCAAAAAAGAATCAGAAGCCGGGTTGTCGGAGACCCTTAAAAATTACGGAGTGAATCCGCAGGCGCTCAACGCGGTAAAATTGGAAATTGAAAATGAGTCGGGATTCAGGTTTTGGACAGAATTGCTTTTGCCGACTATCTTGCCCCTAATCATTATTGGCGCGATGTTCTGGTTTATTTTCCGGCAGGCAAAAACCGGCGCCAACCAGGCTTTCAGTTTTGGCCGTTCCAATTTAAAAATGTTTGGCTCTTTTAAAGACCGCATAACATTTAAAGATGTTGCCGGACTGAGAGAAGCAAAGCAGGAACTGGAAGAAATAGTGGATTTTTTGAAAAATCCGAAAAAATTCTTGGATATGGGCGCGCGAATTCCCAGGGGCGTGCTTTTAATGGGCTCTCCCGGAACCGGGAAAACTTTGCTTGCCCGGGCGGTGGCCGGAGAAAGCGGTGTTCCGTTTTTCCATATTTCCGCTTCAGAATTCGTGGAAATGTTTGTTGGCGTAGGAGCATCCCGCACCCGCGACGCTTTCCAAACCGCTAAAAAAGCAGCGCCGGCAATTTTATTCATTGATGAAATTGACGCGGTTGGACGGGAACGGGGCACTGGCATGGGCGGCGGACACGACGAACGGGAACAGACATTAAACCAAATTCTTGTGGAAATGGATGGCTTTGACCGGGACACTAATGTAATAGTGCTTGCGGCCACCAATCGCCCGGATATTTTAGACAGGGCGCTTATAAGGCCGGGACGTTTTGATCGCCAGGTTTTATTGGATTTGCCGGATATCAGGGATCGCGAAGCGATTTTAAAAATTCACGCCAAAGAAAAACCGCTCGCGAAAGACGTGGATTTAAAAAAAGTGGCAGTCCGGACTCCGGGTTTTTCCGGCGCTGATCTTGCTAATATTATGAATGAGGGCGCGATTTTAGCGGCTAGAAATAACCGCAAAATAATTAATCAAGAAGATCTTTATAATTCAATTGAAAAGGTTTTGCTCGGTCCGGAAAGAAAAAATCGGGTAATCACTCAAAAAGAAAAAGAAA
>CAYHXS010000007.1:0-16043 GCA_964360665.1 uncultured Candidatus Saccharibacteria bacterium
TGACCGCGGCTATTACGCACGTCCTTTTCTTAAAAGGTTGGGCATCAAAAGAAGAAAAAGTTGATGACATTGATAATGCTCCGGAAGAAAAAGCCCGCGGCATTACCATTGCGCTGCATCACTCCGAATATGAATCCGAAAAGCGGCATTATGCCCACATAGACGCTCCGGGTCACGCTGATTACATTAAAAATATGATTACCGGCGCTGCCCAGATGGACGGCGCTATTATAGTAGTTTCCGCGGCTGACGGCCCGATGCCTCAGACCCGTGAACACATTCTTCTTGCCCGCCAGGTCGGCGTGCCGAGTTTGATTGTTTTTCTGAACAAAGTTGATATGGTTGACGATAAAGAATTGATTGACCTTGTTGAATCCGAAGTCCGCGAACTTTTGAAAAAATACGAATTCCCGGGTGATACCACTCCGGTTATCCGCGGTTCAGCTTTGAAAGCGTTGGGAGTAAAATCCGCCGATGACGCAGACGCCAAACCAATCCTTGATTTGGTAAAAGCAATGGATGAATTTATTCCTGACCCGATCCGCGATACCAGCAAGCCGTTCCTTATGCCTATTGAAGACATTTTTTCAATTGAAGGCCGCGGTACTGTTGTTACCGGCCGTATTGAACGCGGAATTGTGAAAATAAACGAAGAAATTGAAATTATCGGCCTTAAGCCTACTGTTAAAACAGTAGTTACCGGCATTGAAATGTTCAATAAACTTCTGGATGAAGGGCAAGCCGGCGATAACGTCGGAGTTCTTCTCCGCGGTTTGAAAAAAGAAGACGTTGAACGCGGACAAGTTCTTGCAAAAGGCGGTTCTGTCAATCCGCATACTGAATTTGAAACCGAGGTTTATGTTTTAAGCAAGGAGGAAGGCGGCCGCCATACCCCGTTCTTTAAGGGTTACAAGCCACAATTTTACATCCGGACTACTGATGTTACTGGCGAAGTCATTTTGCCAGAAGGAATGGAAATGGTTATGCCTGGCGATACCGTCAAGCTTTCCGTTAAATTGATTGCTCCCGTTGCGTTAGAAGAAAAACAGCGGTTTGCCATCCGTGAAGGAGGAAAAACTGTTGGCGCGGGAGTAGTCACCAAAATTCAGAAATAAAATCTGATTTTGGTTTATATTATAGCCGTATGGCAAAAAAAGACATTGAAAAAGAAAAATTAAGGCTGAGAATAAAGGCGTACGATCACAAGTTGATTGATAATTCTTGCAAACAGATAATTGAAGCGATCAAACGGATGGACGCGGAAACCGTCGGTCCCATCCCGCTTCCGACTGAAATCAAGAAATACACGGTCAACCGCTCCACTTTCGTGCATAAGGATTCCCGGGAACAATTTGAACTCCGGGTGCACAAAAGGCTGATAGATATCCTTAATCCGAGCCAAAAAATCGTAGAAGCGCTTTCCAGATTGAATCTGCCTGCAGGTATTGATATAGAAATAAAAATGGTTTAATATATAAACACAGATATGGACCATTTCAAAGTTTCATCAATATCATAAGGATTTAGCCAAAATGGTTTTTGAAAAACAACCGGCTAGTCCGGTTGTTTTTTTAAGAACCTATCTTGATAACAGTCCTCAAACGCGTTGCTAAGATAAATTGAAAATTTCTAGGCATGCTGACGAGCTCGTGGCTCAATGCCACCGCAAGGAGGCATAACGAAGAAATTTTCAATTTAGACAGCAACCTGAAGGGACATTCAAATTATAAATTCATCTCAGCGTTACTCGTCAGAAAGGCAGTTAAAACTGCGATTTCCTCCTCGCGCCTTGACCTGAATTTAAATTTGAATGTCGCGTTATGGGATTATTATCAAGATAGGTTCAAGAAAATTATGAAAAAAATAAAAGCCCAAAAATTAAAAATGACTCAAGTCTGGAAAAATGACGCTGTAGTGGCAATTTCTCCGATGAAACTCAGTAATGACAGTGATTTCACCTCAATAAATGAGGGTGATATTGTTAAAGTTTCCGCCAATACCAAAGGGCATGGTTTTCAGGGCGTGGTAAAGCGTTATAGCTTTGCCGGAGGGTCAAAAACCCATGGACAGAAAAACCGTTACCGCGCCGCGGGTTCAATCGGAAGCACTGCTCCGCAACGGGTTTTGCCCGGCAGAAAAATGGCCGGCAGAATGGGCGGCAAGAAAAAAACTATTTTAGGCCTGGAAGTAATCAGTGTGGATAAAATAAAAGGTACAGTGGCAGTCCGCGGGTCAGTCCCGGGAACTATCGGCGGAAAAGTAACAATAACTACCGAATAATATGGCCGCGGAAACGTTAAAAATTTATAATAAAGACGGCAATGTGACTGGCGACATAAAAACGCCGGCTTTTTTGTCCGCGCCATTGAACATTAATTTGATTCATCAGGTATTTAAATCAATTGCCGCCAATCTGCGGAAAAATATCGCGCATACCAAAACCAGAGGCGAAGTAAGGGGAGGTGGCAAAAAACCTTGGAAACAAAAAGGCACCGGCCGGGCCAGGCATGGTTCCATCCGCTCTCCGTTATGGAAAGGTGGAGGCGTTACTTTTGGTCCGCGCAACACTACCGATTATTCCCAAAAAATAAATAAAAAAATGGCAAAAGGAGCTTTGGAAAGCGCTTTAACCAAAAAATTAACCGCGAACCGGCTGAAAATCGTGGAAAATATCGCTTTTCCGAAAGGGAAAACAAAAGAAGCCGCCAAAATGGTGCGCAACTTAGCCAATGGCAAATCGGCATTAGTGGTTTTAGCGGAAAAAGACGAAAAAACAACGCGCGCTTTGGCAAATGTTCCGAGAACAGACGTTAAATATGGAAAAGATTTAAGCGTTTACGATGTCCTGCAGCACAATTTTATTTTAATGGACCAAAAAGTATTAGCCCTTAAAGACAAACATGAATAACAAATTTTTAATAAAAAAACCCCTGGTAACCGAAAAAACAACGGCTTTGGGCAAATATGGCAAGTATGTTTTTCAGGTTGAAAAAAACGCCACGGTTGCCGAGGCAAAAAAAGCCATAGAATTGATTTACGGCATCCATGTAGTTGCTACCAATGTTATTAACGTAAAATCAAAAACGCGGCGGCTAGGACAGTCAATCGGCATGAAACCGGGATATAAAAAAATCATAATAACCCTCAGAAAAGGGGAAAAATTAGACGTAGTACCACAATAGTTCGGCAAACTCACTATGAAATCATACAGACCAACAACTCCATCAAGACGGCAAATGACCACCGTTGAATATACCGAAATCAGCAAAGTAAAACCGCTGAAGTCTTTAACCATGAGGATCTCGGACAAAGCAGGGAGAAATAACCAAGGCCGTATCTCCGTACGGCATCAAGGTGGCGGAAATAAAAAAATCTACCGGATTATTGATTTCAAACAGAATAAATTAAATATCGCCGGACGCGTGGAAACCATTGAATATGACCCGTACCGCACTGCTTTTATCGCGCTGGTAGTATATAAAGACGGCGAGCGCAGATACGTTTTAGCTCCGAAAGATTTGCATCCAGGGGATGAAATTATTTCAGCTGAAAAAGCCATACTGAAAAACGGCAACCGTTTAATGCTGAAAAACATCCCCATTGGTTATCAGGTCTATAATATTGAAATGCAAATAGGTCAAGGTGGAATTTTGGCCCGTTCCGCCGGTTCTTATGCCGAAGTGCTTGGTCAAGAAGGAAAATATGCTGTTTTGAAGCTTTCTTCCGGAGAAGTCAGGAAAATTCCATCGGAAGGTTTTGCTTCCATTGGTCAGGTTTCCAATCCGGACTGGAATCTGGTAAATATAGGAAAGGCCGGACGTTCACGCTGGCTTGGAATCCGTCCGACTGTCCGCGGCAAAGCCATGAATCCATGTGACCATCCATACGGAGGAGGTGAAGGAAGTCAGCCGCGCGGAACCAAACGCCCGAAAACTCTTTGGGGCAAGGTTACAGGAGGCCACAAGACGCGCAAAAGGAAAAAATGGTCAACTAAATTAGTTTTGCGGCGGCGCCAGAAAAAAAGCAAAAAATAAAAAATAAAAAAATGTCACGTTCAAGTAAAAAAGGTCCTTGGGTGGATCCAAAATTATTGGAAAAGGTTTTAAAAACGAAACCGGACGGAAAAACGGTTATTAAAACTTGGTCCCGCGCTTCAGAAATCGCCCCTGAAATGGTTGGGCATGTCTTTGGCGTGCACAATGGAAAGAATTTTATTGAAGTATTCGTAAAAGAAGAAATGGTCGGCCATCGGCTGGGCGAATTCTCTTTAACCAGAAAATTCACCCGCCACGGAGGAAAAATGCAAAGGGACTTGGAAACTTCACAGGCGGCAGTTGCCGCTCCGGGAGTTCCGGCGGTAAAAAAACCCGGAGCCGCTAAATAAATAATATATGGAAAAAATAACCGTAAAACTTAATTATCTCCATGTGGCGCCGCGAAAAGTCCGGCTTGTTGCCAATGCCTTAAAAGGCCTTTCAACGAATGAAGCCGAAGCCCAACTTTTGTTCAGGCCAAAGCGCTCCAGCGGAGCGGTTTTAAAGCTGTTAAGGTCAGCGATTGCCAACGCAAAAAATAATCATAAGCTAAATCCGGAAAATTTATTCATAAAAAATATCCAGGTGAACCAAGGGCCGATGTTAAAAAGATTTTTGCCAAGAGCTATGGGAAGAGCCACGCCTTTGCAAAAAAAAATGAGCCATATTATTTTAACGCTCGGCGAAAAAGAAAAAGCTAAAAAATCAAGGTTCAGCATTCCTGCCTTGAAGAAAACCAAAGTTCCGAAAAAAGAAAAAGCTGCCAAAAAAGCGGAAGTAAAAAGCGGGTACGAGCATGCCGCGCATCCGAAAGCAGGCGGCAAACCGGGATTTTTTAAGAGAATATTTAACAGAAAAAGCGTTTAAATATAAATTATTTTATGGCACATAAAATCAATCCAAATTCATACAGATTGGGAATCAATAAAGAATGGTCATCACGCTGGTTTTTAAAGAAAAACGCCACCCCTCGCTTATTGGAGGAAGATATTTTAATCCGCGAAATTGTCAAAAATAAAATCAGCAGCGCCGGAATTGACAAGATTGACATAGAAAGAAATTCTTCTTCCTGCAAAATTACCATTAAGGTGGCAAAACCGGGCTTGGTTATCGGCCGCGGCGGCGCGGGAATTGAAGAACTGACTAAAGCGATTATTTCCTCTTTGGCGAAATTGACAAATAAAAGAAAAGAAAAAGCCGGCGTTCCGCGGATAAGTTTGAATGTTGAAGAAATAAAACGGACGGATGTTTCCGCCGCGGTTACCGCGCAGGAAATCGCCTGGAACCTGGAAAAGCGCATGCCTTTCCGCCGGACAATAAAAAAATATTTGGCGGGACTTATGCAGAACCGGGATGTGCAAGGGGCGAAAATTCAGGTTGCCGGACGATTGGACGGCAATGAAATCGCCAGAAGGGAATGGCTCGGCAAAGGCAAGCTTCCGTTGACCACTTTGCGCGCCAATGTTGATTACGCCGAAGCGACCGCTTTTACGACCTACGGGACAATCGGAATTAAAGTTTGGATTTATAAAGGCGAAATATAAATATGCTTACGCCAAAAAAAATAAAACACAGGAAGTGGCAAAAGGGGCGTTCCATCAACCGGAAAATTGAGACCCGCGGAACAACCTTGGCTTTTGGCAATTTTGGATTAAAAGCCCAGAGCGGCGCCTGGATTAACGGCAGGCAAATTGAAGCCGCCAGAAGGGCAATTAGCAATTTTGTCAAACGCGAAGGAAAAATCTGGATCCGGGTTTTTCCGGATAAGCCGGTTACCCAAAAGCCCCCGGAAGTTACCATGGGCGGCGGCAAGGGCGATGTCAAAGAATTTGTTTTTCCGGTCAGGCCGGGCAGGATTCTTTTTGAAATGGACGGCGTTCCGGCGGAAACCGCTAAAGAAGCTTTGCGCTTAGCCGGCCATAAATTGCCGGTAAGAACAAAAATCATATCAAAAGAACAGTAAATCCATGAAAAAAGAACAAATGCAAAAATTAAGGATAAAAAATAAGGAAGAGCTGGCGCAAGAATTGAAATCCAATCAGGATAAATTGTGGCAATTACGCATTGATGTCGCCAATGGAAAAGTAAAAAAAGTCAGTGGCATCAAAAAATTAAAAAATGCCATTGCGGTTATTAATACCGTCATTAAAGAAATTAAATAAAATATATGCTGGGATTATTTGAGAAAAAATCCGGTTCATCGGATCAAAATAAAAATGCCGGACAAAAAATAAGCGCGAAAACAGGGGGACGAAAACTCCAGGGAATTGTGGTTTCCGATAAAATGAAAAAAACCGTGGTGGTTGCTGTTTCCCATACGAGAAAGCATTCAAAATACCTGAAATATTACACGATTACCAACAGATTCAAGGCTCATGATGAAAACAATGAATACCACACCGGCGATAAGGTCATTATTAAGGAAACACGGCCGATAAGTAAGGATAAAAGATGGGCGGTGGTGAGCAAAATATAAACTTATGATTCAAGAACGGTCAATTTTAAAAGTGGCAGACAATTCCGGCGCGAAAACCGTCCGTTGTTTTAGGGTACTTGGCGGCAGCCGGAAACGTTACGCCGTTATCGGGCAAATTATTATTGCTTCGGTCCAGACCGCTGAACCGCGCAAAGCCATTAAGAAAAAAGATATCGTGAGGGCGGTTGTAGTAAGGCAGCGCCATCCCTTAAGAAGGGAGGATGGTTCTTATTTGAGATTTGACGAAAATTCCGTAGTGCTGATAGACGATAAAAAAGAGCCGCGGGGCACGCGTATTTTCGGCCCATTGCCGAAAGAAATTAAAGATTATGGCTATGAAACCATATTTTCAATGGCGGAAGAAATAGTTTAAACAAAAATTGTATGTATATAAAAAAAGGCGACAAAGTTAAAATACTTGCCGGCGTTGATAAAGGCAAAAGCGGAAAAGTAATTTCCGTAAGCCCGGACCGGAACCGGATTTTGGTGGAAGGAATCCAAATGGTCAAAAAACACCAGCGGCCGAAAAAACAAGGCGAAAAAGGGGAAATAATTTCCATACCCCGTTCTTTACACGCCTCCAACGCTTTATTGGTTTGTTCCAATTGCGGAAAAGCCAGTCGGATCGGCAAAAAACTGGAAGGAGACAAAATGGCGCGTTATTGCAAAAAATGCAAGGTAACGCTTGAATAAAAATTTATGAATCAAAATAAATTGGAAAAAATAGTATTGAATGTGGGCGTCGGAAGGCTTTCCGCCCTGCCCAATTTCACGGAGAAAATGCTTCCGGCAATAAGTGGGGAATTAAGCGAGATTGCCGGCCAAAAACCGCAAATCCGCCAGGCGAAAAAATCAATCGCCGGATTTAAATTGCGCGCCGGAACACCGGTCGGGCTGAAAGCCACTTTGCGGGGCTTACGAATGGATAGATTTTTAAAAAAATTGCTTAATGTGACTCTGCCGCGCATCAGGGATTTTCGCGGCATCAGCAAAACATCCGTGGATAACAGCGGCAATCTTACCATGGGAATTAAGGAACATTTAGTATTTCCAGAATTAAATCCGGAAACTTCTAAAGTAAATTTCGGATTGGAAATCACTATAGTCCCCAAAATACAAATTAGAAATCACGATAAAGCGATTGAATTTTATAAAGCATTAGGAGTACCATTTAAAAAATAAGTGACCTATATTAATATGTTTTATCTAATTAATAAAGAAAATTTTATCTTAAGTTCAAGACGCGACAACGAGCTTGTGGTTTTACCACGGCGAGAAGGAGCAACGCAGAAATTAGATAAAATTTCTTTACCCGGAGGGAATCTTGATTTTGCCCAATCTCTGCGTTATGTTTCCTCAGAATGGAATAACCATTCCTCGTCAACAAGCCTTGATCTTGGTCAAAATCAAGATTTTAATTTAGTAAAAACATATTAATATAGGTCACATATGGCAAAAACATCAATAATGGCGCGAGCCAAGAAAAAACCAAAATATAACTCCAGAAAAGTAAACCGCTGCTTCCGTTGCGGAAGAAAGCGCGGATTTATGCGCGCTTTCGGACTTTGCAGGATTTGTTTCAGAGAATTGGCAAGCCGCGGGGAAATTCCCGGAATTAAAAAATCATCTTGGTAGTTCGATGAGCTCACTATAAATAAAACTATGTACTATAATCTTTTAACAAAAATAAAAAATGCCCAGGCGGTAAAAGCGGAAAGCATTAAAATTCCGCTCAGCAATATGGATTTGGTTATTGCCGAACTTTTAGCCAAACACAAATTTATTGACGAGGCAGTAAAAAAAGGACGGGCTCCAAAAAGGATTTTGGAGGTTAAATTGAAATACAAACAAGGGAAGGGCGCTGTCCAGGGAGTCCGATTGTTAAGCAAGCCCTCCAGAAAATTGTATTGCGGCTACAAAGAAATTAAGCCGGTCAGGCAGGGTTACGGCCTTTTAGTTTTATCCACTCCTAAAGGAATTATGGACGGTAAAAGCGCCAAAAAAGAAAAAATTGGCGGGCAATTATTATTTGAAATCTGGTAATATAATCTCTAAACAAAACATATGTCTAAAATAGGAAAAAAACCAATAATCGTTCCGCAAGGAGTCACGGTAAAAGTTGAAAATAACTCTTTGGTAGTGCAGGGAAAAGAGGGGACTATCACGCTCCCGGTTTTGCCGCACATCAATCTGGAAATAAAAGACAATACAGTGACAGTAACTTCTTCCAACGCGGAAAAACAAGGAATTGCCAATTGGGGAACAATGCGGGCCTTGGCACAGAATGCGATTAACGGCGTAAGCCAGGGCTTCACGAAAGAACTGGAAATCCAGGGCATCGGTTTTAAAGCAAATATAGAAGGAGATATCCTGATTCTTAATGTCGGATTTACGCATCCGATAAAATTCAAGCCGCCAGCCGGGGTAAAAATATCCGTGGAAAAAAGTTTTATTAAGATTTACGGAGCGGATAAAAATTTAGTCGGTCAGACAGCCGCTGATATCCGTTCTTTTAAAAAACCGGAGCCATATAAAGGAAAGGGGATAAGATATAAAGGCGAAGTTGTTAAAATTAAAGCCGGCAAGAAAGTCGCGGGAGCGACCGGAGCCGCCGCTTAAAGTAATTTATGAAAAAATCCGTTAAACAAAATAAAATAAGATTGCAAAGAAAAAATCGGAATCGCGCGAAAATTTTCGGCACCGCCGAAAAACCGCGCCTTTCCGTATTCAGAAGTAACCGTTTTATCGCCGCACAATTGATAGATGACGCCAGCGGAAAAACTTTGCTTTCTGGAACAACTAAAGAATTTTCCAAAAAGGCAAAGACTAAAGTTGAACAGGCAAAATTGCTCGGCGAATCAATCGCGGAAAAAGCAAAAAAACAAGGAATTCAAAAAGTGATATTTAACAAGGGCGCTTATTTATACCACGGTCGGGTAAAAGCAGTGGCTGAAGGAGCCCGCGCCAAAGGATTAATGTTATAAAATTATGAACGAACAACCAAATCAGAATCAAATTAATAAAGATCATCGGCCATTCCACGGACGCCGCCCGGGAGGTCCCCGCATGCGGAGGGATATGGAACACAGGGACGCTTATAAGGAAAAAGTTCTTGATCTGCGGAGAGTTACCCGCGTGGTTGCCGGAGGAAAAAGGCTGAGATTCCGCGTCACTTTGATTATCGGCGATGAAAAAGGAACAGTCGGCGTGGGCCTTGGAAAAGGAGCCGACGTTCAATTAGCCGTGGAAAAAGCTAAAACAGACGCCAAAAAAAATCTTATTAAAATTCCGCTGAAAGGCAGGACGATTCCTCATGAAGTTCGCGCGAAATTCAGCGCGGCAAACGTGCTGATAAAACCTGCGGTTCCCGGACACGGATTAAAAGCTGGCGGCGCTGTCCGCGTGGTGCTTTCTCTGGCGGGAGTCAAAGACGTAACGGCAAAATGTCTGGGCAGAACGCCAAATAAATTGACCAATGCCATGGCAACCATTAAAGCCCTGAAACAATTAAGCCCAAAGCAAGATTAATATGGATATTTTTAACAATTCCATCCAAAAAGATAAAAAGAAAAAAAGAATCGGCCGCGGAGGAAAACGCGGAACCACTTCCGGCAGGGGAACAAAAGGACAGCGGTCGCGTTCCGGACATCGCATCCGTCCGGCTGAACGGGATTTGCTTATCCGTTTGCCGAAACTGCGCGGATACCGGAATAAAAGCATCCGGAAAAAACCGCTGGCGCTGAATGTCGGCGACCTGGAAAAAAGCAAAGAAACTATTTTCAGCAAAAAAACGCTCGGCAACGTAAAAATACTCGGAGGAGGTGAATTAAAAAAAGCCGTTACTATTGATGGATTGCCGGTTTCCAAAACCGCCAAAGATAAAATAGAAAAAGCAGGCGGTTCGATTAAATAAACATGGAAAAACTACTGCTCATATTCCAAACTCCGGAATTGCGAAAAAAAGTCTTTATAGTGGGCGGTCTTTTGGTGGTTTCCCGTTTTTTATCATCTATACCGATTCCCGGCGTTGATATCGCGCGGCTGGCTTCTTTTCTTGAATCAAATGAATTATTCGGATTTTTTAATATTTTTTCCGGAGGCGCCTTATCTAATCTTTCAATCGTAATGCTCGGCGTCGGCCCTTATATAACGGCTACTATTATAATGCAGCTTTTAACCTTGATTTTTCCGGGCTTAAAAGAAGTCTATTACGAACAAGGGGAAATAGGCCGCGCGAAATTCAACCGGATATCCCGTTACCTGACTGTGCCGCTTGCCGGTTTGCAGGCTTATGGATTTCTAAATCTTTTGATATCACAGCAAGTGCTTTCTTCATTAACCTTGTTTGATACAATAACGAACATTATTATCGTTTCTACCGGTTCCGTATTTTTGGTCTGGCTTGGCGAACTGATAAGCGAACAAAAAATAGGAAACGGCGTATCCATACTGATCTTTGGCGGAATTGTCAGCCAATTGCCGAATACGGTGCAAAATTTACTGGTAAGTTATGACCCTTCAATGCTTCCAACCTACGCCGCCTTTATTTTATTAAGCATAGTGGTAATCAGCGGAGTCGTTTTTATCAGCGAAGGTGAAAGAAAAATTCCGATTTCTTATGCAAAGCGAGTGCGCGGCAATAGAGTTTTCGGCGGTTCATCCAGTTATTTGCCGTTAAAAGTAAACCAGGCTGGCGTTATTCCTATCATTTTTGCGGTATCATTATTGCTTTTCCCGCAGTTTATTGCTCAAATCTCAGCGCTTATTTCCGTTGACCTTTCTTTGCAATTAAATTCTCTGGTTAATCGTTTTATTGGAAATCAAATTGTTTATAGCGCCATGTACTTCGCGTTAGTCGTGCTTTTCACGTATTTTTATACCGCTATAACTTTTGACCCGCAGGAAATATCAAAAAATCTCCAAAGAAGCGGCGGATTTATTCCGGGAATAAGGCCCGGACAGCCATCAGGAGAATATCTGAGTAAAATTATCAACCGGATTACTTTATTCGGAGCGATTTTTTTGGGCACAATCGCTATTTTACCGAATCTTACTCAAATCGTAACCGGCATTCAACTGTTAAGCATCGGTGGCACCGCGCTCTTAATTGTTGTTTCGGTAGCCCTGGAAATAATGAAGCAAGTTAATTCGCAGTTGGTCTTAAGAGAATATGAAGGAATATAAATAATAAAATTCCTGGCAGGGGATTTTATGTTATACTTTTTATTATGAAAAAAGCCGTAATTATTTACGGACCTCCGGGATCCGGAAAAGGAACCCAGGCGAATTTATTAGCGGGAAAAATAGGCCTGGTTCATTTTGACACCGGAAAATACATTGAACAGCTAATTCATGACCCGGCAAACCGCAAAAATAAAGAAATACAAGAGCAGTTAAAAATTTTTGATTCCGGGGCATTGTGCACGCCAAGCTGGGTGCTGAAAATTATCAGCAAAAAAACTACTGATTTTTCCAAAGCCGGATTGGGAATGGCGTTCAGCGGATCGCCCAGGACAATGTTTGAAGCTTTTGGCGACAAAACACGCAAAGGATTAATAGCTATTCTGGAAAAAGAATTCGGAAAAAACAATATAATCCTTGTCCTGTTAAAAATAAATCCAAGGGTGTCTATTTTAAGGAATAGCCACCGTCTTGTCTGTTCTGTCTGCGGAGCAGCGATTCTTTACAACGATGCCGCCCATAAGCACACGACCTGCCCGACCTGCGGCGGTAAATTGAAAAAACGGACAGTTGATAATCCGAAAGTATTTTCAACCCGCATCAAAGAATACGAAAAAAGGACAAAACCTATTCTGGCGGCGCTTAAAAAACAAGGCTATAAAATACTGGAAATAAACGCCCGGCCGTTGCCCTATTTGGTTTTCAATAATATCCTCAAAAAATTGCAAAAACGTTTTGGAAATTAGACAGTATCTAAGATGATTAAAACCGAAGAACAAATAAAAAATATCCGGATTGCCGGGAAAATTTTGGCTAATGTGGCTGAAAAAATAAAAGAAGCTATCCAAGAGGGGATTTCTTTAAAAGAACTGGATAAGCTGGCTAAACGCTTAATTGAAGAAGCGGGAGCTGAACCGGCTTTTTTGGGTTACCAGCCTTACGGAGCGGTAAAATCTTATCCGGCTTCCATTTGCGCGTCCATCAATGAAATCGTTGTGCATGGGATACCAAACGGATATAAATTGAAATCCGGAGATATTTTAAGCGTGGATTTAGGTGTTACTTACCGGGGATTTATCGCGGACGGCGCTTTTACCGTGGGAATTGAAGAAATATCCGGGCAAGCGAAAAATTTAATCAATACCACCAGGCAAGCGCTAACAATCGGAATTAAAGAATGCAAGAGCGGGAAAACTCTGGGTGACATAGGATGGGCGATTAATAATTTTGTAACTTCCCGCGGATTCAAAGTCATAAAAGGGCTCTCCGGGCACGGAGTGGGAATTGAACTTCACGAGGACCCGCCGGTATTCAATGAAGGCCAGAAAAATACCGGCTTGAGATTAAAACCCGGCATGGTGCTGGCTTTGGAACCGATGGTCAGCGCCGGCGATCCTTACATTGTCCAATTGCCGGATGACAGTTACGCCACCCGCGATAAAAGCCTGGCCGCGCATTTTGAACACACGGTTTTAATCACCGAAAAAGAACCGGAGATATTGACTAAATAATAAACACGAGACGCCTTAGAGCGTTTTTTGGTATAATAATAAAGTAATATATGGCACGACCATTTCTATCGGTTATAATTCCGGCTTATAACGAGGCTAAGCGTTTACCGCTTACGCTTATTGATATTGACGAGCATCTGGAACAGCAGGAATATTCTTATGAAATTCTTGTTGTTAACGACGGTTCAACCGATGAAACCGCGGAAATCGTCAGCCGTTTTATGCCACTAATTCAAAATCTTAAATTGATTGACAATAAAGAAAACAAAGGTAAGGGAGCAGCGGTTAGGCAGGGGATGCTTCTGGCAAAAGGCACCTGGCGGCTTTTTATGGACGCTGATAATTCCACCTCCATCGTGGAATTCAATAAAATGATCCCTTATTTCAAAGAAAATTACGAAGTGGTAATAGGTTCGCGGGACGTAAAAGGGGCAAAAAAATCTCCGGCCCAGGCGTTTTACAAAACCATAATGGGAAATATAGGGAATCTCATTATCCAATCCTTATTGATTCCGGGTATTTGGGACACGCAATGCGGATTCAAATGTTTTTCCGATGAAGCGGCGGAAAGGATTTTTAATCTCACTAAAATTGACCGCTGGGGATTTGACGCCGAATCATTGGTTCTCGCTAAGACACTCGGCTACAAAATAAAAGAAATGCCTATATTTTGGGTGAATGACCCCCGCACCCACGTGCGCTTATCCACTTATTTGCAAGTTTTAGCGGAAACTGTTAAAGTACGCTGGTGGCTTTGGCGGAATGCCTATAATATTAACTAAAAATATTTATGGATAAACAATATCTGACAAGAGAAAGACTGGAGGAATTAAAAATAGAATTAGAGAATTTAAAAACTCGCCGCAGGATTGAAGTCGGCGAACGCTTAAAAAAAGCCAAAGAATTAGGGGATTTGTCGGAAAATTCCGAGTATTTTGAAGCAAGGGAGGAGCAGGCTCAGGTGGAAACAAGGATCGGGGAACTGGAAGACATGGTAAAAAGCGCGGAAATTATTGAAAAAGCCGCTTTCACAGGCATTGTTTCCATTGGTTCTACCGTAGAAATCACAAAAGGCCTGCCCGACCAGGGCGGACAAAATCAGAAATTTACCATCGTCGGATCCAATGAAGCCAATCCTGGAACCGGTTTTATTTCCAACGAATCGCCGCTGGGAAGCGCGTTTTTAGGAAAAAAAGCAGGCGACAAAATTATCGTGTCCACTCCAAAAGGAAAAGTGGAATATACGATACTTTCCATCAGTTAATCCAATGCTTGAGGACATTATTAAAGAAAGGATTAAAAAACGGGAGGCGCTTATCAACGCCGGCAAAAATCCGTATCCGGCAAAAGTAGAGCGGGATTTTGATATCCGGACTGTTTTGCAAAATTTTTTCTTTTGGTCAATTATCCGCAAAGCAGTCGCCATTGCGGGAAGAATTATCGGAAAACGCGTCCAGGGCGGCGTAATATTTTTGGATATAAAAGATGCAAGCGGAAAAATCCAAATCGTTATAAATAAAACGCGAATCACGGATTTCAATTTACTTAAAGACACCTTGGATATCGGAGATTTCGTGTCAGTTACGGGGAAACTTTTTAAAACCAAAAAAGGAGAAAAAAGTGTTAACGCGAAAAAAGTAGTTATAGCGGCAAAAAGCCTGCGCCCGCTGCCAACAACCTGGTACGGATTTCATGATGAAGAAGAACGGCTGCGAAAACGCTATCTGGACATTATTTTTAATCCGGAAATAAAAGATTTAATTGAAAAAAAAGCAAAATTCTGGAAATCAATAAGGAATTTTCTTCTTGACCGCGGCTTTTTAGAGGTGGAAACGCCGGTTCTGGAAACGACTCCCGGCGGAGCCGATGCCAGGCCGTTTGTTACGCATCATAACGCGCTTAATTTGGATGTATATTTAAGGATTTCCATGGGTGAACTTTGGCAAAAAAGGCTGATGGTGGCCGGATTTGAAAAAACTTTTGAAATCGGCCGGCAATTTAGAAATGAAGGCATAGACGCGGAGCACCTTCAGGATTATACGCAGATGGAATTTTATTGGGCGTATGCCGATTACGAAATGGGCATGCAGTTAGTGGAAAAACTGTTTAAACACGCCGCGCAAGAAACTTTCGGAACGCTAAAATTTAAAATCGGCGATTTTAATGTTGATTTGGACAAGAAATGGGAACGCTATGATTATCGCGATATTGTTAAAAAATATACCAGCGTTGATGTCCTTTCCGCTAATCTGGACGAAATCCGCACAAAACTCAATGAATTGAAAATAGAATACGACCGCAAGGGGTTCAATATAACCAGAGCAATTGATAATCTTTGGAAATATTGCCGCAAACAAATCCAAGGACCGGGTTTTCTTGTTGGAGTGCCCGTAGAAATTTCTCCGCTCGCCAAAAAAGATGAACGCAATCCAAAAATTACCCAGCGGTTCCAGGTCATTATTGCCGGGTCCGAACTTGGCAATGGATATAGCGAACTTAACGACCCGATTGACCAGGAAGAAAGGTTTAACGAACAAATGAAACTCCGCGAAGCCGGTGACGCGGAAGCGCAAATGAAAGATGAAGATTTTGTGGAAGCCTTGGAATACGGCATGCCGCCGACTTGCGGTTTCGGATTGAGCGAACGCGTGTTCAGTTTCCTAATGAACAAAACCGTCAGGGAATGCCAGATATTCCCGCTAATGCGGCCCAAAAAATAACTGGACAGTAAGACAATAAGCCTTACTCGCTCCACCCGCATTTCTGACGGCACCAGCGTCCTAATAAACGCCAAACCCAAAAAACTCTGTTCGGCTGACCGCCTCCATCCCTCGGGAATAC